>NZ_JBLIGN010000005.1:0-71921 GCF_047636915.1 Nonlabens sp.
GGCATAGGGCTGAGTAATGACGTGTCTTCTTATTATTCGGCAGATTATGCTAATTATTTATTGAATAAAGAATCTAAATTTAATTTAGGTGCGCAATTAGGTGGGTATTATTATAATTTTGATAATAATAATCTGAGTAAGGAAAGCAAACTTTACGGTTCTTTGGCATTTAGCCTTAGATACCAAATCACCGAAAAGTTTACATTACAAGTGGACTCCGGTACAAAAATCCCATTGGGAAAACCAGAGGTGGCGTTTATAGATAGCATGAATAATAAAATTCCCGATTCTGAGATTGGAGTTCATGCGTTTACCATGCCTTTGCTCACTTATGATTTGAATGATGATTTTGGAATATTCTTAGGGTATCACTTTGTTTTTGAGGATCGACTAGATATGAATACACTTTCATTAGGATTACGATTTTCTTTATCTGGGGACTAGTTTATGTAGAAGCACCCTTGTTTTATGGAATAGAATGTAGCAGAGACTTTAGTTTTTTAAAAAGAAAATAGAAAGCGATATAAACAAACTTCTTACATCTTTAACAACATTAATTTTACCATACCGTCATCTTGCACTACTTTTGATTATTCAAATCTATTCTAAATAGTGCCGGTTTAATTTTGATAATGTCGCAAGGTTAAATTGGAGTTTTTTTTCATCTGTGAAGGGGGAAATAAAAGTCTGGAGTTCCTAATTTCATTTTTCACGAATAAAGAAGGGAAAATGAATGATTTGACACGACCTTATAAAGTTAAATTGGCACCATGTTGAGTACTACTGTAGCACACTTAAAAAGAGGAGAAACGGCAATTATCAAGGAATTTGATGAGATTGATGTGCCCTTAAAGTTACTGGAAATGGGTTGCTTACCAGGTAATCGAGTGACCATGATGCAATCTGCGCCATTTAAAGACCCTATTTATCTAGATATAAATGGAACTCACCTTGCGATTAGAAGAGAAACAGCGGTTAAAATTAGGGTAGAGCTCCATGGGTAAATCAATCAATGTATCGCTAATAGGGAATCCCAACACTGGGAAAACCTCTTTATTCAATAGACTTACCGGTCTCAACCAGCAGGTAGGGAACTATCCCGGTATTACCGTAGAGAAAAAAGAAGGGATTTGTAAACTGGATAGAGGCCTTAAGGCCCATATTCTTGACCTTCCAGGAACCTATAGTTTGAATACCACATCCTTAGATGAAAGTATTGTAGTAGAGACCTTACTCAATAGAAACTCTAAAGATTTTCCTGATGTCGCTGTAGTAGTTTCAGATATTGAGAATTTGAAACGTAATTTACTTGTTTTTACACAGATTAAAGATTTAGAAATCCCTACCATATTGGTCATTAACATGGCAGACCGTATGAAACGTAAAGCCATCTCACTGGACATAGAGTTGATGCAGCAAGAGCTGAATACTACTGTTGTTTTGGTGAGTGCGCGTAAAAATCAAGGAATTCAAGAACTTAAAGACGCTATAGCCGATTATAAACACCTTGCTTCTGAGCCTTGCGTCAATGCGTCAGTTATTGATGTGCCCTATTTTGAGAAACTGAAAAGAACCTATCCCAATCAATTGGTTTATAAATTATGGTTGGTCATTACTCAAGATGTAAACTTTGGTAAACTGGACCGCAACAGGGAAATAGAAGACCTTAAAAAACATAAGTTTGAAATAAAATCAGAAGCTGATTTAAAAAGAATGCAACACAAAGAAACGGTGGTGCGGTATCAGTTTATAAATAATTTGCTCAAAAAGGTACTGACCGTTGATGCTTCAAATGCAAAAGATTTAAGAACACGACTCGATCGTGTCTTACTACACAAATTTTGGGGTTATTTGATATTTTTTGTAATTCTACTGGTCATTTTTCAAGCTATTTATGACTGGAGTACCTATCCTATGGACTGGATAGATGGAGCTTTTGCAAGCATGAGTTCTTGGGTAAATAATGTTTTCCCTTCAGGACCTCTCACCGACTTGTTAGCCGAAGGTATTATTCCAGGTTTAGGCGGTATTGTTATTTTTATACCACAAATAGCCTTTCTTTTTCTCTTCATTGCGATTTTAGAAGAAAGTGGTTACATGAGCCGGGTGGTATTCCTTATGGATCATATCATGAAACGTTTTGGTTTGAGTGGTAAAAGTGTGGTGCCCTTAGTTTCTGGAACAGCCTGTGCGATTCCAGCGGTTATGGCTACTAGAAATATTGAAGACTGGAAAGAACGATTGATCACTATTCTGGTGGTTCCATTCACAACCTGTTCCGCTAGATTGCCTGTTTATTTGATTATTATCTCTTTAGTAATTCCTGATCAACGTATTTTAGGAGGTGCTTTTAATATGCAAGGTCTTACTTTAATGCTATTGTACCTTTTAGGCTTTGCAGCTGCCATCTTTTCTGCCTGGGTGCTCAATCAAATCTTACCTATAAATCGCAAATCCTTTTTTGTGATGGAAATGCCTTCCTATAAATTGCCGATGTTTAAAAACGTGGTGATTACCGTTATTGAAAAGACCAAGAGTTTTGTGGTTGGAGCAGGAAAGATCATCATGGCGATCTCTGTAGTGTTATGGATTCTGGCCAGTTATGGGGCAGGAGAGCAGTTCAATAATGCAGATTACATCGTAAGACAGCAGTACAAAGATCAAAATCTTAGTGTTCAAGAAATGGATCAAAAGATTGCTTCT
Organism: Nonlabens sp.; assembly: GCF_047636915.1. GTDB lineage: Bacteria > Bacteroidota > Bacteroidia > Flavobacteriales > Flavobacteriaceae > Nonlabens. Next base: position 2,704 of record NZ_JBLIGN010000005.1, read on the forward strand.
CACGAGTTGGAATACAGTTTTATAGGGTATATGGGTAAAGGAATAGAACCAGTGGTACGACCCTTAGGTTACGACTGGAAGATAGGTATTGCTATTGTAAGTTCGTTTGCAGCTCGCGAGGTTTTTGTAGGAACGCTGGCAACTATTTACAGTGTAGAAAGTGATGGCGAGGAAGAACAAACCATTAAAAAACGAATGGCAGCAGAGACCAATCCTATTTTAGGAGGACCCTTATTTAATTTTGCAAGTGGAATTTCCTTATTATTATTTTATGCTTTTGCTATGCAATGCATGAGCACGCTTGCTATTGTAAAACGAGAGACCAATAGCTGGAAATGGCCGGCAATTCAGTTTTTCTTCATGACGGCCATGGCCTATTTTGCCGCACTGGGCGCTTTTCAAATTTTGAAATAATGTATATTGTACAAACCATAATCGTAGTTCTTCTTGCTGTTGCAGCGATACTTTGGCTGTTTAGAAAATCTATATTTCCTAAAAAATTCGATTCTTCTGACTGTGGTGATGGAGATTGTGGCTGTCATTGATGTTGCTATAGATTACCTAGGAGTTTATATCGAGATGCGAAAGTGTGCCTGTAACAATTTATAAAAATTTACTTTAATATGTTATTATATTCGCAGACTTATTAAAAACATTATGAAATTTAAATTATTAGGTCTTTTGTTATTATGTGCAAGCATGTATTCATTTGCACAACTAGAGGTAGGAAATGTTAACATAAATTTCGGCAAAGAAGTAACGGCTAAAAAAGGTACTGTTGTTCAAATTGCTGGTGAGATCGATGGTGTTACTTATGCGCTAGCGAGCAAAAAGGAAACCTACTATATAGAAACATTTGATGCTACTACTCAAGATTATTTGAATAGTGAGCAAATTGAGTTTGATAAAGTAAATGGTTCTAAAGTGTCTATTGAAGACCTTGCGGTTATGGAAGACAAGATTTATGTCTTTGCAAGTTACTATGACAAGAAAAATAAGCAACACATATTTGCTGCCTATGAAGTGAGTAAAGATTTAAAGCTAGGTGCTGTCCGGAAAGTGATGGCAGTAGATGTAGTGAGCAAGTCAAAAAGAGGTCAGTATTTTTTTGAACCTTCTCATGATGGGTTAAAGTATCTTTTAATGCATGTGAATATAGATGATCGTAAAGAACAATTGCGATACGATATTAATTTAATAGATAAGGATCTTATTTTAATTCAGCAAGATTATAGCGAGCACCAATTTGAAGATCGTAAAGATTTAGAATTTAGTTTAGACGACTTTGAAGTGAATGAATATGGGGATATATTTATAGTTCTAAGCGATAGTTGGAGAAATAAAAAGGAAAAAACGACGGAGACTCATCTTACTGTACATGCCTATTACGCTTCTAAAAACTATGTAAGAGAAGTGATCAATGTAGATCTTAAAGGGAAAAAGGTGCTTAATTGTAATGTGATCAATACACTAGACGGGAGGCTTCAATTAATTGGCTTTTATTCTGGTTTGAGAAAAAGTGGTAAATCGGAATGGCGTATTGAAGGTATTTTCGATGTTGCTTTAAATACGGCAGATAACAGTGTCGTTAAAGAAGTTTTTAATGAATTTACTTTTGATGTTAAAAGGAAATTAATAGGAGAGCGTAGGGCTAAAAAAGGGAAAGATCTTGAGCCTTTCTATCGCAATACACATTTAATAGAGCGTGATAATGGTGGCGTAATTGTACTTTCAGAATGGTATACAAGACAAATAGGCCGTGCCTCTGGCGGTTTAATATCTTTCACTCCTATTACATATAATACAAATGAAATTATAGTGACAGCTCTCGATGCAAATGGTCGTCTAGAATGGAGTAATGTAGTGCCTAAAGAACAAAATGTAAGTGTGGTACAAATGTCTATAGGTTTATTTGCTGGTGGCAGTAATGGCTCTGTAAGTGTAGGAGTAGGTGTTATGTTTCCGCTATCAGTGTTAGGAGAAGGGCCTGAGTTTTTAAGCTCCATTCCTCTATATGAAAACGGTAAGTTAAGTTTGTTAGTTAACGACGATCCTAAAAATATAGGAATAACAGATATGGATGATGTGCGCAAAGTAAGTAATGTTAAGAAAATGATTCCTGTACTCTTCGTATTTGACGATGCAACGGGTAAAATGGAACGTTTTGATCCAACCGAATTTAAAAAAAGACAATTAGTACTTCGTCCTGGGGTAACCTATAAGAGGGGTCCGGGAGAGTATTTAATTTTTGCTACTAACAAAGAATCTAAGCAATTAGGAAAACTAATTGTCCAATAATAATGGACGTTAAGTTTTAATAAAAAAAAGCCTTATAAAATTTATAAGGCTTTTTTTTGATGATTAGATTTAAAAAATGCTCGGGGTATTTATTACTAAACAAACAGGAGTTACTCTAGTAAAACCATTACTTTTATGCATTATGAATAACAATCCAATAGGTTTTTTTGACTCTGGTGTAGGAGGAACGAGTGTATGGAAAGAAGTAATAGAATTACTACCTCACGAAAACACCATCTATCTAGCCGATTCAAAACATGCGCCCTATGGCCGTAAATCTAAGGAAGAGATTGTTAGGCTTTGTATCAAGAATACAGAATACCTCTTGAGTCAAAACTGTAAACTCATCGCAGTACCTTGCAATACAGCAACCACTAATGCGATTTCTTATTTGAGGACTCATTATGAGGTCCCTTTTATAGGAATTGAACCCGCTATAAAGCCTGCAGCGCTTAAAAGTGATACGAGAAAAGTAGGCATTCTTGCTACTCGAGGAACCTTGTCTAGTAAACTTTTTAATGATACTCAAAAAGAGTTTACACAGTATGTAAATACTATTGAAATAGTAGGGACTGGAATTGTAGAATTAATTGAAGCGGGTAAAAAAGATACAGAAGAAATGCGGGACCTTCTCGTAGGGATTACTGAGCCATTTATGATCTCTGGAATTGACTATCTGGTTTTAGGTTGTAGCCATTATCCCTATATAAAAGGAATGCTTCAAGAACTCCTTCCTACGAGAGTTCATATTATTGACTCAGGCGCTGCAGCTGCCAGACAGACTTTAAATATTTTAAAGTCACAAAATCTATTAAATTTGAGCAGTACAGCTGGAAAGCACTTTCTTTATTCTAATCTGCAAATAGAAACTCTAGATTCTTTAACTAGTGAAATTGGGAACAGAGAGGTATCGTTATTGGATTTTTAAAACGTTAGGATGTTTCTGTCCGAGTTATAAGTAAACCTGTTCACTAGAGGTATATAAATCTAATTATTTGTCCGGTCCTAAATCCTTTTCAAAGGCGCTGTATGGAACATGAGTTGAAATGAAAAAACTTTAATTTCTCTTCCCTTTGAGGGAAAATAAGAGAAAGGTGTTTGGTGTTTTTTTAATCCATAAACCTTTTAAAAAAGCAACAGGGAAAGTATTTCTTTTGGCATTTTTAGTAGAAATCGGTACGATCAAATACTATTCTCAAAATGACCATCGAGATGATATCTAGACCATACCAACACTTATGAATGGCAGGTCACATCTTAGCGTTCCATTTTATTAAAAAAAAACTTTTAGAGACCAACATATCAAATCTGAAAAGCATTTGATAAACGAGTAGGCTGATTTTTTTTTAAAGAGGCCTCCTAACTAAAATACCCAAACAAGCCCAACTTCTTACTTGGGCTCACAGGAAGCTCCACAGTTCCCAGCATCACACTACCACCTTTTCCTTTTTTATAGGCCGTAACATGAGAAACATTGATGAGGTGGGATTTATGAATACGCGCAAAACCTTTATCAGACAACATGTCGTCAAAGTGTTTTAAGGTTTTAGAAACTAGTTTTTTGTCGTTCTTTAGATAGATATGTGTATAATTGTCGTCTGCGCTGCAATAGATAATATCTTTAATAGGAAGTACTTCAAAGCCTTGTTGTGTAGGAATGGTAATTTTATCGGTAAGCTGCGAGCTGTTTTGTTCTTTGATGTTTAGGCCTACGTTGATTTCGTTTTCACGTTCTTTAATCGCAAATACGATCTCTGTTGCCTTGATCAACTCATCGATATCGATAGGCTTGGTCAGGTAATAGGCCGCCTGCTGATTGAGCGCATCTTTTGCATATTGATCGTAAGCCGTTACAAAAACAGTTTCAAAAGTACGGTTGGGTAATTTATCCAGTAAATCAAAGGCCGTTCCATAAGGCATTTCTACATCTAGAAAAACCAAGTCTACTTCGGTATTTTGAAGCAACACAAAAGCCTCTTCTACGTTAGTGGCTTCGTTGAGAATTTCTACTTGAGCGCAGTATTTTGCAATATAGTTTTTCAAGATATCTCTTGAAGTCTGCTCGTCTTCAACGATTATGGCGGTTAGTTTCATGTTATACGTTTAATTTATAGGTGGTATCAAGGCTTTTTATTGGGTTCAGACAGGTCGATTCTTGTCTTTAAAAATTCAAGGTATTTGGGATCATCTTCAGAAAACAGTTCTTCTCCTTCAAGAGCATAGGCACGAGTTAATTCATCAGCCGCTTGATCTAGGTCGCCTATTTCAAATTGACATTGTCCTAGCCTTAAATGTAGAAACGGATTTCCGATGGCTCCCGGGCAATGCATAGCATTACTTATATTATCTATTCCCGCTTGGTACTCTTTTTCTAGAAAGTTAGCATCTCCGATGGCAGCTAATACCCAAGTGGTAGCTTCCCATTCATCCTTGGGCTCTGGAATTAAATCGAAAGCGTTCCAGTATTCTATAAGCGCTTGAGGATAGTTTCCTTTTTCGGCTAGGGAATCTCCTAGTTGGGATAAGGTTTTAATTTCCGAATGTGTAATATGATCTAATTCTTTCATGATTTCATTTTTAACGGCATCACTAGGATGCCATTTTAGCATTCAAATGCCGCATATAAACCCTTTTTTTTCGTTCCTTATTCGTTAAATAACAATTCCATAACACCCGCTAATAAATAAATTTCTGCCTTAATAAACATAAAAAACTTGGGCTGAGCGGCGTCGAAGTACCATTCTATTTATTCATAGGCCATTTAAAAACTAAAGGGGTATTAATTCTTAAAACTCACACGAACCATGGTCCCCACATCTGGAGTCAGTCCAGCATCAGTCACCTTCATATGGATCTTGCAATTGTGCAATTCATTCAACAGTGCTACACGGTTTTTGATATTGCCCAGACCTTTAGAATCGCGTTTCTTTTGGTGTTCGGTTTTTATTTCTTTGGACTTTTCTCTACCTATACCGTTATCTGTTATGGTGACTAGGATTCCTTGTTCCGCTTTCGCGAAAGCAACATGTAAAAAGCCCTTTTCCCTTTTATATCTCAACCCATGCCATACCGCATTTTCTATGATAGGTTGCAACAACATAGGCGGCACTTGCATTTTAGCGTTTTTTAAAGAAGGGTCAATCTTTAAGGTAAAATCAAATTTATCTTTAAAACGTTCGTGTTCCAGTTTCAAATACAGTCCTAAAAGATCAATTTCTTTCTCTAAAGGTATAAAATCCAACTCGCTATTTTCCAAAACGCTGCGCATGAGTTTAGAAAAGTCTGCTAGGTATTTGTTTGCCGCACGCTCGTCATTTTGAGCTATGTAATTATTTACAGAGTTGAGGGCATTAAATATAAAATGCGGATTCATCTGACTGCGCAATGATTTTAAAGCTAGTAAATGGTTGTTGATTTTTTGCTGCTTATTGTTGCGGTACATAAAGTAAGCCAGTGAAAGCAACAATAAACTCAAGGCTACAAGTGAGTAAATGATCCAGCGCTGTCGTTGGTTCATCTCTGCGGTAAGTTCACGCTCTGTATTGATCAAGGCGATTTTATTTTCGGTAAGCTCACGGTCTTTTTCTAGTGTGAGAATTCTGGTCTGTTTAGAGACCAGTTCTTTAGCTTTTCTAACGGTCTCTTCTAGTGCATTTTCTTTTTCTAGATAAAGCGCATCGACCGTATGGATATATAATTCATTGTAAGCAAGCGCTTTCTTAGTATTTCCAGCCTTTTTGTTGAGTTCGTACAGACTTTTTGCAGCGTCTTTTTTTACGTCCAGATCGTTATTTATGGTCGCTTCTTCCAGACTGGATTCGTAGTAAGTCATCGCTTCTGCAATTTTATTTTGAGCCTTTAAAGCAACGGCTATATTGAGTTGTTCTTTTTGTTTAGACAAGCCATTGATTCGACCGAGTTTTGAAGGCTCATAAGAATTTACGACAATAGCATCTTCTTCAGAGACATCTTCTAAAGGGTCTTCAGTGATAAGATTTTCGGTTTCGGCCACTTTTATTGTGCTATCCATAAAACCGACATTAGGGTCATCAACTGAAGTTTTAGAAACTCTTTTTTCAGCCTTTTTATCAGCTTCTAAATTCTCTAGAATCTCGATGTTATTTTTACGAAGTGCTATTTCTTTATCAAACTGTGCGTTGCTGCGGTAAAAGTCGGCTGTTTGGGATTGTGTGACCACGTTTGCAGCAGCGCCCTCTTTTTTAGATTCTTTGATCGCCGTGTTGTAATAGACTTCGGCATCATCTACCTGGCCCAATTCATTCAATAGCGCTGCAATTTTAGAATTGATAGAAGTAATTTGCATTTTTAAATTCCCGTTTTGAGCCAGTTGTAAAGCACTTTTATAGGTGTCTAGAGCTTTGCCGGCTTCATTTGTCTTTGCATAAGCTGCCGCAAGTCCCGTCCGTCTTTTTAGTTCCAATAGGGTAGAAATGCGGGTTCCCTTACTTTTTTTAGACCTGTTAGTTTTTGAAATATCGGGCAATAGATAAGCAGTAATTGCTTCTTGATAATTACCATTAAGGCGCAACACATCTGCTTTTTTAATGGTGAGCTGAGGTGTGCTGTTCAAATCTTCGGCTGGTGTATAGTTATCAATGGCAAGATCGTATTGTTTATGGAAGCTATACAAATCGCCCAGCTTTTCATAAGTGGCACTTTTTTGAATTTTAGTAAGAGATTTAGGGTTGTTAGAAAGTGCTGCAATAAGGAAATCTGCCGATTTCTGTGCATCTATCTTAAGATAAACTTGTGCACTATCCATAGCAATACCGTAAGAAATGGCACTTAGTTTTTTCTTGTCTTGTTCTTCATTTTTCACCCGTATTTCTATACGGTCCATACTTCTTATGCGGTAATAAACGGTTTCAAAATCAAGACCTCTTATAATGACTTCTTCTCCTATGTTTGCGGGCAATTTAAACTTACCCAGTACGTCTGTGGTAGTATAGCGTCCCATTCTCCCTTCTATATTCACTCCAGAAACAGGCCTTCCTTTAGGGTCCAGAATACGTCCTTCTAGTACCATGCTGGTTTCTGTACTTCTCGCTGATTGGAGTTCCGTGTTTTGTGCTGCCGTTATCTGGACAGTAAAAAATAGGATCAATAAAGTAACTATCTGTTTCATGGAGCTGTAAACTTAGTCATTAAAAAAGATATGACTATTGTTAAAAGGGTCCTTTAGGTAGGTATTAATGGTGCTTGGCACGCTTTTGCGAAAGCTTACTCATCAACAATCCTGTTATACTCATTCAAATCATCGGTATACTCATTCTAGTTATTTATAACTTTTTAACCGCCATAGATTTGGTTTAAAATAAACAAGAAATGAAAAATACGTTCACCTCAATCTTAATACTTACTGCATGGATAATCAATGCCCAACACATGGGTAATTTCAATAATAAAGTGTCAAAAATGGAAATTTCTAGAGCAAATATTGCGATGAGTATGGGAAATGATGCTGTTTACGGCCATCCTAATATGCAACAATATGTCGCGCCGCAACCCAGTGATATGCTTTATATCAATTTGCGATCCCTTTATAATGTAGATGCAACAGATTATACGGCTGTTTTCAATATAGTGCAAGTAGGTAAAACGGCTGAGGAAACCACACAATTTTTGAATGATAAGATAGACCTGATAAAAAAGGAACTCAGCTCTAAAGGTTTTCAAGGACAGTTTGCACTGGACATGATTTCTTTTGTTCCTCAATACGAGATGGAGGTAACCAAAAAGCTTTTTTCTAAAACCTACACAGAAGTACCTATAGGTTTTGAATTGCAGCAAAATTTATTGATCAGCTACACAAAAGACAGTGATTTTCAAAAAATCCTAACCGCTTGTGGTAAAGCCGAAGTCTACAACCTTGTTAAAGTAGATTATTACGTAAAGAACTTAGAAGCTGTTTATGAAGATTTACAAAACAAGCTGCTCGCTGAGGTGGTAAAAAAGAAATTATACTATAAAGAACTGGGCTTTGACATGAAGGATTACAACGTCATCATGGCTGATAAAAAATATTACCACACTCCTAAAGACTTCTATAAAAGCTACCTCGCGGCAGAGAATATAAGCATGGAATCCCTCAAAAATCAAAAGAGCGTGACGACAGTAAGAAAACCTACTTCTTATTATTACGATCCCATTTCTTATAGCGGCTATGATGTAGTGGTGAATGCAGCGATAACAAAACCAGTGATTCAATTAGGAATGGATTTAAGCCTGCGGTATACGCTCAAACCTATTGTAAAACAACCAGAGCCAAAACCAGAGCCAGTAAAAACACCTCAACCTAAAGTTTATGTAGTAAGTCCTAATGGTCCCATAGATATCAAGCAAATACCCAATAATTAGAGGAGGAACATAAATGAGAATGTGAATTTCCAGTGTGATTACGGAGACACTCGAAGGCTGATCATTAAAATCAGGAGCGTTTTGTTTTTGTAGTCTTTAAAGTCCTTAAAGCTTTCGTTAGGGAACGCCACCAAAAAAAAACCTCGCAGAGGTCTCTTCACTTAGGGAATACGCAAGAGGCGATTTTTAAATTCAGTCGAGAACCTAAATTGAAAAACGCTACCACCATCTCTCCTTTGGAGAGACAGGAGAGCCGCCACAGAGATGGAGATAAAACATAAAATGAAACTACTATGAAAAACACAAAAATCATGACCGCAATTGCTTTATTGGGATTGCTAACATCCTGCAAAGGCAGTAATCACGAAAGCGAAATAGCAGCAATTATACCGGCTATAGAAAACCCTTCAAATGTAATGGTAGAAGACATAAAACCAGCTACTATTCAGATTGCCTTGCTCCTTGACACCAGTAACAGTATGGATGGATTGATCGATCAAGCCAAAACGCAACTCTGGGATATTGTAAATAAAATGTCTAGCGCACATTGCAACGAGCAACAAGCTTTGCTAGAAATTGCATTGTATGAATATGGCAATAGCGGTCTAAGTCACAAAGATGGATTTGTGCGCAAAGTCTTGTCTTTCTCAACAGATCTTGATTTGATAAGTAAAGAGTTATTTAGTTTAAGAACCAATGGTGGTGAGGAGTATTGCGGGACTGTTATCGATAGATCGCTGAAACAATTAGAATGGAAGAATGGCAAGAACGATCTCAAGATGATCTTTATTGCGGGTAATGAAGGCTTTAATCAAGGTGCGACGCCATTTTCTTCTAGTATAGCTCAGGCGATTGAAAAAGATGTCGTTGTAAATACTATTTTTTGCGGCGACTGGAATACAGGAACGCAGCTCCAATGGAAAAAAGGAGCTGTCTTAGGTAAAGGAGAATATATGAACTTAGATCACAATCAAAAATCTACCTATGTCGCGACTCCTTATGACGATGAAATTTTAGAATGGAATAAAAAACTGAACGATACTTATGTATATTACGGCCGCCAAGGTCAGGATAAAAAAGAGGTTCAAATTTATATGGATGAGGTGGTTGAAGAAGTTTCGACACAAGCAAATGTCAAGCGCAGTGTAGCAAAGTCGTCTGTTAATTATCGCAATTCTAGTTGGGACCTTGTAGACGCGATGGATGATAAAGACGCCAAAAAGGAGGTTTTTAAGGAAGAGAATCTAGCCACTTTGCCAGACAGTATTCGGCATAAAAGTAACGAGGAGATTACCGCTTTCGCGAAAGCAAAAAAACAAGAACGCATCGCTATACAAAACAAGATCAAAGAACATAATAAAAAAAGAGATCAATACATCGCGGCACAATCACTTACCGAGACCAACGCATTAGAATCTGCTATGTTCCAAGCGATAAAGAAGCAATCTGTTTCTAAAAATTACCAATGGAAAAAGTAGGAACACGGGTTACATTTAATTGGAAAACTGTATAAATAGCGGTTTACTGTTGAAAAATGTTGATTGGTTTTGAGTTGATGACAGTGGCTAAATCGTATTTTTGTTTTTATAAAAAAGTATAGATTTGGCGACTAACTCAAAGAAGGTAACTCCTTTAATGCAGCAATACAACAAGATCAAGACCAAGTATCCTGATGCTTTGTTATTGTTTAGAGTGGGCGATTTTTATGAGACCTTCGGAGAAGATGCCATAAAAACTGCGCGCATTCTCAATATCGTGTTGACCAGTCGCAACAACGGTGGTGATCATGTGGAGCTGGCTGGTTTTCCCCACCATTCCCTAAACACATATTTACCCAAACTTGTAAAAGCAGGAGAACGCGTTGCGATTTGTGATCAGTTAGAAGATCCTAAACAAACTAAAAATATTGTAAAAAGAGGTGTTACAGAATTAATAACGCCGGGTGTTTCTCTCAACGATGAAGTACTCAGTTCTAAAACTAATAACTTTCTAGCGGCACTTTCTGTAAATAGGAATGTTTATGGTGTGGCGTTCTTAGATATTTCAACGGGTGAATTCCTGGTTTCTCAAGGATCTAAGGAAGAGGTAGATAAGCTTTTACAAAACTTTAATCCCAGCGAGCTTTTAGTAACACGTACAGATAAGAAAACACTAGCGATAGAATTTCCTTATGATTTGCCCTTCTATCATTTAGACGATTGGGTGTTTCAAATAGACTTTGCTAAAGAGTCACTTCTCAAACATTTTAAGGTAAATTCTTTAAAAGGTTTTGGAGTTGAAAAGTTAGATCAGGCCATGATTTCTGCAGGTTCGATCTTGTATTATCTGGAAGAAACGCAGCATGATAAATTGGACCACGTGTCTAATATTTCTCGCATAGAAGATGATAATTTTGTATGGATGGATCGGTTTACGGTTCGCAATTTAGAATTATATACCGCACTAAGTCAAGGCGCAGTAACCTTAATTGATGTGATCGATCAGACGACTACTGCGATGGGTGGGCGCATGCTTAAGCGGTGGATGGCTTTTCCATTAAAAGATGCAGCTCAAATTAAAAAACGCCACGATGTGGTGGAGTTTTTTACAAGCTCGCTAGAAAAGCAGGAAGAAATCAAAACCTATTTAAAACGCATGAGCGATCTAGAACGCTTGATTTCTAAGGTGGCAGTAGGTAAAATATGCCCCAGAGAAGTGGTGCAGCTCAAAAACAGTCTGGAGGCGATTATTCCAGTAAAGGAAAAAGCACTGGCTTCTGATAATAAGGCCTTGAATATCATAGGGGAGAGTTTAAACCCTTGTGTTCATTTAATAGATCTATTTAAACAAGCCTTAGATGAGCAGGCTCCGGTAAATATTTTAAAAGGCAATACCATTGCTCAAGGGTATCATGAAGAGTTGGATGAATTGCGAGGTTTGGCAAATTCTGGAAAAGATTATTTAGATAAGATGCTAGCCAGACATGCCTCAGAAACTGGGATTACCAGTCTTAAGATTTCTAGTAACAACGTTTTCGGTTACTATATAGAGGTTAGAAATACACACAAAGATAAAGTTCCAGAAGAATGGACAAGAAAGCAAACTTTAGTAAATGCAGAGCGTTACATCACAGACGAGCTCAAAGAATACGAAAGTAAAATCTTAGGAGCAGAAGACCGGATCAACGCTTTACAACAGGAGCTTTTTGATAAAATAGTACGAGAGATCCTGCCTTCTATTAAAACCATTCAGAACAATTCTCAGTTGATCGGGCAGCTGGATTGTTTGATTTCTTTTGCGTCTCATGCCTTGAAATCCAACTATATCAGGCCCCAGATTTTAGATAATGACGAATTAATTATAACAAACGGTCGCCATCCAGTCATAGAAAAGATGCTCCCCCCAGACTTGCCGTACATCCCTAACAATGTGCAGTTAGATCGCGATAGTCAGCAAATCATCATGATTACAGGTCCCAACATGAGTGGTAAAAGTGCTATTTTAAGGCAGACAGCCTTGATTGTTCTTCTCGCTCAAATGGGAAGTTTTGTTCCAGCTGAGGAAGTTAAAATGGGAATCGTAGATAAAATATTTACTAGAGTGGGTGCTAGCGATAACATTTCACAAGGAGAATCTACGTTCATGACAGAGATGAATGAAAGCGCCAGTATTCTAAACAACATCAGTGAGAAGAGTTTGGTGCTACTGGACGAAATAGGTCGTGGGACGAGCACTTATGACGGTATTTCCATTGCTTGGGCGATTACAGAATACTTACACGAGCATCCATCAAGTCCTAAAACACTTTTTGCAACGCATTATCACGAGCTCAACGAAATGACCTCGCAATTTGATCGCATTAAGAACTTTAATGTGGAGGTGAAGGAATTAAAAGATAAAGTTCTATTCATGCGCAAATTGGTGCCAGGAGGAAGTCACCACAGTTTCGGAATTCACGTGGCAAAAATGGCAGGTATGCCTCAGCAAGTGATTTCAAAAGCAAATAAAATCCTTAAAAGGCTTGAGAAAACTCATAAACAAGAAGATTCTAAGGAGGCGATGAAAGGCTTACAAGAAGAAGAAATGCAATTGAGTTTCTTCAATCTTGATGATCCATTGCTGGAAAACATCAAACAAGAGATCTTACAAGTGGACATAAATACGCTAACACCAGTGGAAGCATTGATGAAATTAAATGAGATCAAACGCATGCTTGTTAAAAAAGAGAAGCTAAGCTCATAATTTTTCATTTTTTTCTTTGCAGTATAAGGAAAGTTGTTAAATTTGCAACCGCTTTGAAAAGTAACGTATTTTTCAAATCTGCGAAAGTAGCTCAGGGGTAGAGCATCACCTTGCCAAGGTGGAGGTCGCGAGTTCAAATCTCGTCTTTCGCTCTAAAATTTGTTATTAAATATATTTTATAGTACCAATGATGTGTCGCTGACACAATCGCTCGAGTGGTGGAATTGGTAGACACGTTGGACTTAAAATCCAATGGGTAGTAATGCCCGTACGGGTTCAAGTCCCGTCTCGAGTACTTAAACCCCTTGTAATCTATTGATTATGAGGGGTTTTTTCATTTTACATTAGTACAATTCCCCACATAGTCCCCATAATAGATAAATAATGAGTTTTTAATAGTAGGACTTATAAGGTTTGCTTTTATCGTTTACCCTTGGTATAATCTTAGGTTTAAATGACACTATCAATGTAACTTGACCAATACTGTGGGTTTTATTTGGATATCTAAAGGTTAAAACCTTGGTTTCCGTTACTATAATTATCTAAGTAGACACCTAAATTATTTGATACCTCATCATATTGTTGAGGTTCTACCAGTAGTATAAACTCGTATAAGGTCATAAGAGGTAAGTAACCTCTTTATAAATCCAACAGCAAATAAAAGGGACGCAGTGTTTACTGCCGAGCTTGCCTCGGTGCCCGGTTCGAGTACCTTTTATCTCGGGCAGTTGTGATACGAGTGTATAGATTGCGCATAGGTAACGCGTTTCAAAAAGGGGTAGTAAATAAAATCACTTTGGAATAGCAGCAATCAACTTCTTGGTATAAGCACTCTGCGGATTTGCATACAACGCATCAGCTTCATTTTTTTCTTCTATTTTCCCTTCGTTCATCACGATAACTTGATCGCAGAAGTATTTTACTACCGCTAGATCGTGAGAGATAAATAGATAAGAGAATCCAAAATCTTTTTTAAACTCATTAAGTAAGTTCAAGACTTGTGCTTGTACAGAAATATCCAGTGCGCTGACACTTTCATCACAAATGATTAATTTGGGTTCTAAAGCAACTGTTCTAGCGATTCCTATACGTTGTCGCTGTCCGCCACTAAATTCATGCGGATACCGATTGTAATGTTCTTCTGTAAGGCCTACACGTTTTAATAAGTTCAGGACTTTTTCTTTTCTATCGCTGTTGTTCTTGCCTATTCCATGCCATTTCATAGGTTCTATAATCGATTGTCCCACTGTAAGACGTGGGTTTAATGAAGCAAACGGATCTTGGAAAATAATCTGTATTTCCTTTCTCAACTTGCGCATAGGAAGACCAGAAAGGTGAGTAATATCTTGCTCTCGGTATATGATGCTACCACTGGTCACCTCTTTAAGGCGTAAAATTAGATCGCCTAAAGTACTTTTACCGCAACCACTTTCTCCCACCAGTCCTAGACTTTCTCCAGGATAAAGATTAAAACTCACTCCATTTACAGCTCTAAAATACTTTTGTTTTGAAAAGAGTCTTTTCTTTAATGGATAATCTTTCACCACATCTATTACCTGTAATAAAGGCAGGGTTTGGTAGATTCTTTGATGTGATTCTTCCCGCTGTTCTTTAGTTATAACCTCGTCAGAAACGCTGTTTTCTATAAAATCATTTATTGTAGGTAGTTTTTGCAAACGTTTTTTCGTACTGGGTCGGGAGGCTATAAGTGCCCTGGTATAGGTTTCTTTTGGGTGATCAAAAATGGCTTTTGCTGTTCCTTGTTCAACAATTCTACCTTGATACATCACTATAATCCTATCGGCTATAGATTGTACAAGGGAAAGATCGTGAGAGATAAAAAGAATGCTCATGCCGTATTCCTTTTGAAGCTGTTTAAGAAGTAATATAATTTCTTTTTGAACCGTTACATCGAGCGCTGTAGTTGGCTCGTCCGCAATGAGTAGTGCTGGTTTGCAAGCGATTGCCATAGCAATCATGACGCGTTGCATCTGTCCACCGCTTATTTCATGAGGGTATTTTGAAAATGTGATTTCTGGGGTAGGAAGTTTTACCTTTTCAAAAAGCCGTAAGACTTCTTTTTTTGAAGGAGCAGAACTGCTGTTTTGGTGTTGTTGTAATACTTCTGCTACTTGATTTCCACAGGTGATCGTAGGGTTGAGAGAGCTCATAGGCTCTTGGAAAATCATGCTGATCTCGCTTCCGCGAAAGCGAGACCATTCTCCATCTTTTAGGGGTAATAAATCTTTCCCTTGTAAAGTAAGTTCTTGAGCCGTAACCTGTGCCGTTTGAGAAGGAAGTAGTCCCATAAGCGCCTTACTGGTTACCGATTTACCGCTTCCTGATTCTCCTACCACGGCAAGAATCTCGTTTTTATAAATGTCAAATCCAATATCGTACAATACTTGAACGTTCTTTTTTCCATTAGAAAAACTAACGTTAAGGGCTCTGATAGAGGCGACAGTATTATTTGGAGATGATTTGTTCATCAGTGAGTAAAGGTTCTTTGCGTAATTTAAGTACGATTTGTGCTACTGCCACAACATCTTTTTCACAATAGGTAGCAATGCGTTGTATATCATGTTCATTGTAAAATACATCTCTGACCTGGGAGCCATCTATGTCGTCTTTAGGAGAAGGGATTTCCAAAATACGAGTTAATAATTTTAGGCTGGTATAATGTTTATAGTCCCCAAATTTCCACAATTCCAAGGTGTCCAGGTGTGGTACTTCCCATGGTTTCTTGCCAAATAAATTAAGCTTTTCTGGTATTTCTACATCCATAATAATCATCCTTCTAGCGATATATGGGAAGTCAAATTCTTTACCATTATGGGCACACATCAAATGATTTCTTTTTGAAAAATGCTCCTTTAATAAATGGGCAAATTCTTCTAACAACTCCTTTTCTCCCCCTGTAAAGCTGCGAGTTCTAAATTGTTGTCCCTCAGTACGATTTACAAAATAACCAACAGAGATACAGATTATTTTGCCAAATTCTGCCCAGATACCAGCGCGATCATAGAAGGCTTCTGGTGTGACATCTTCCTTGCGCTGGTATTTGGTCTTATCTGTATATAATTGCTGGTCTATAGGCTCCAGCTTATCAAAACTTTCCTGTTGAGGTACGGTCTCAATATCTAGAAACAATATATGATCTAAAGAAAGTTTTGAAATCATTATATCATGTCTAATTCGTTAGAGCTATCGTTAGGTTGACTGTTATCTTTTAAAGGATCGTTACCTAGACTTCGTTGATACGCCTCACAATCGGTTTCTATGGATAAGTCTTCTGGCTTTTTAAAAGGTTCTTTAGAAATATCCAGTGTTTCATCGGCGTAGATGCGTTTCATATAACTTCCCCATATAGGAAGTGCCATAGTAGCTCCTTGGCCGTATTTAGTTCGTGCAAAATGAACCGCTCGATCATCTCCACCTACCCAGACTCCAGTGACTAGATTAGGAACCATTCCCATAAACCATCCATCAGAATTGTTTTGAGTTGTTCCTGTTTTACCAGCGATATCATTCTTAAAATCATAGGGGTAATCGGTAATGACTTCCTTATAAAAAGGATCGTTAATAGCCCAGTTACCTCTCAATCTTGCACCACTTCCTATTCTAGTGACGCCTTCCATGAGATTAACAGTAACATAAGCCGTTTCTGGATTCATAACATCTTTACTTTCGGGGATATATTGATATATAACAGTGCCGTTTTTATCTTCGATACTCGTCACTAAAACTGGTTTGTTATAAATCCCACCGTTGGCAAAAACGCCATAAGCAGCCACCATTTGATACAGGCTTACGTCTGCAGTTCCCAAAGCAAGTGAAGGTACTACATCCATGTTTTCAATATCTATTCCCAGCTGCCCTACCCGATCAACGACGGGCTGCGGCCCCACTTCGTCCATTAATCTTGCAGAAATAGTATTCTTTGACTTAGCTAGTGCTTCTTGTAGGGTCATTGTATTGCCATAATCTCCATTAGAATCTTTAGGTGTCCAGTCATTAGTATTGCCATGTTTTCCTGCAGCAATAGTGTACTCACCGTCAGAGTATTCTTTGCAAGGACTGTAATGTAACAGATCTATGGCTGTTGAATATAAAAAAGGTTTGAAAGTAGATCCTGCTTGGCGTTTACTTAGCTCTACATGATCATATTTAAAGTGCTTGTGATTGATGCCGCCTACCCATGCCTTTACATGGCCAGTTTGTGGCTCCAATGACATCATTCCTGTATGTAAAAACTGCTTGTAATAACGTATGGAATCCATAGGTGTCATGATGGTATCACGTTCTCTATAGTCTGCTTTCCAGTCAAAAATGGTCATATCAGTTTTTATACTGAAGCTTTTGATAATCGCAGTTTCGGCAATGCCTTTTCTCTTCATCTCTCTCCATCGAACTGATCTTTTCATGGCAGACTTCATTGTGTTCTCAATTTGAGAGTCGGTAAGGTCTGTAAAAGGAGCCGTTTTGTTGCGCGTCATTTGATGGTCAAATTCGGCTTGAAGCCTTTCCATATGCGCGTACACCGCTTCTTCAGCCATCTTTTGCATTCTGTAATCTATGGTTACATTTATCTTTAACCCGTCGTTGTATAGGTTGTAGGGTTTATCAGTTTCTGGATTGATTTTTTCCTTTGCCCAATCTGTTAGCCATGACCTTAGGTTCTCCCGGAAATAAGTTCCCATACCTTCATTGTGATCAGCTGAAGTGTAGTCTATTTTAATAGGAATAGCACTAAGGCTATCTTTGACGGCTTCGGTCATTTTACCATTGCGCACCATTTGAAAAAATACTTGGTTGCGTCTGTTTAAGGATTTTTCTTTTGAAATCTCACGGTGTGGATTGAACTGTCTCGGATTTTTGAGCATGGCTACTAAGACAGCACTCTCAGAAACGCTAAGTTGGATAGGTTCTTTATTAAAATAAATATTAGAGGCACTCCGTATTCCTATAGCCTGAAATATAAAGTCAAACTCATTTAAATATTGAGTAATGATTTCTTGTTTGGTATATTGTTGTTCTAATCTAGAGGTAATGATCCATTCTCGCATTTTTTGGATCAAACGTTCAAAGGTATTGCTGCTGGCTTGATCTGTAAAATAAAGTTTTGCGAGTTGCTGGGTGATGGTACTTGCGCCACCTGCAGTTCCTAAATAAGCAACAGCTCGTGTGGTTCCATAGCCATCTATACCGCTGTGATCCCAAAAGCGCTCGTCTTCGGTAGAGACCAATGCATCTATAAGATGTGTAGGTAGATCATCAAATTTTACGGGCTTCCTGTTGTCGTTGTAGAAACTTCCTAGCGGTTTACCGTCTGCCGTTACGATTTCTGTGGCTAGTTCTGTCTGCGGATTTTCTAAAACCGTATGGTCAGGTAAATCTCCAAAAACCTCCCAAGCGGCTAATAGGAACATAAGGATAATAAACCCTACACCTAAGGCATATATTTTCCAAAATAAAGATACGTTTTTCTTTTTCCCTTCTTTTTCTGTAGCTATTTGTGCTTTAGTTACTGCCATTTTGCACTTGTTTTTCTATACTATATCCCACTTCGAGTATGCCTTTTAACTGACTGTCTCCCTTTACTTCTCCTGTTTTTCTCATCGCGTGTTTCAGTGCTATTTGATAAGTTCCGTTTTCGCGAAAGCGTATTCCTTCTTTTAACCAGAGTTTATTTTCTAACACATCACTATAACCCGTCCCTAGAAATGTGCCGTCAGACTCAGTCATGCGATACTGCAATGTATCCGTAACGACTTTTCCGTGCGGAAATTTTATTTGCGAGATCAACCAGAGGTTATTGTACTCATAATCGTGTGTATTGCGCAAATTGATAAATAGATTATAGGCTGCAATGCTGTCTTGAGGTACGATTTGAAAACTCGCCACATCTTCAATAGACCAGCCAGATGGCTGCACATCGTGATACTCTGCACTCACCAGTTGTTCATCACATGAGCAAAGGGAAATAACTGCGAAAAAAAACAAGTATTTGTACACTATTCTTCTTTTTTAGGCGGCTGGTTGCTATCGTTGTTGCGATTGCGACCTTTATTGCGGTTAGGTCTAGGTTTGTTGGGCTTTGTGTCTTTATCAGAGTCAGCCTTTTGATTGGGCTGGTCCCTTTTCTTTGCAGGAGCACCGGGTTTATTGTTAGGTCTGGGCTTGCGTTTGGGTTGTCCCTCTTTAAGGGTAGTGTCAGTCGCTGTGGCCGCTGCAGTCGTAGTAGCCTCTTTGTTAGGTCTATTCGTGTTGCTTTGGGGTTTGCGCTTTTTACTGCGTTTGTTGCGCGATTTAGGTTGGTCAAAACGCGTCAGACTGTCTTGGCCAACTACATTTTCAAAACTCACTGCTTCTTCAACTATCCACTCATTGGCATATTCTTCTATACTAGCAACGGTTTCTTTAGCTTTGTTTTTTGCAACTATTTCATGAACTTGATCTGTAGTAAGGGTGTGCCAGCTCATCCACTCGCCATCATAACAAAACCACATCAATCCTTTGAAAATATCTACTTTCTGACAGATAGCAGTTCCTTTATCAGTGTAAAGCTTTTGGTTTTGTTTCGGGAAATTACTCAACGCATCCATGTAAGAATCTAGCTCGTAATTGAGACAGCATTTGAGTTTTCCACACTGACCAGCCAGTTTTTGTGGATTCAATGATAAATTCTGATAGCGTGCCGCCCCTGTCGTAACCGATCTAAAATCTGTTAACCAAGTGCTGCAACACAATTCTCGTCCACAAGAGCCTATTCCTCCTAGACGCGCTGCTTCCTGTCGCAATCCTATCTGGCGCATTTCGATTCTGGTTTTGAACTCACCAGCATATTCTCTAATAAGCTCACGGAAATCTACGCGTTCATCTGCGGTATAGTAAAAAGTAGCTTTAGATCCATCTCCTTGAAATTCAATATCAGAGATTTTCATCTTTAGTTGAAGACGTATCGCTATCTCACGAGCACGTATTTTCATGGGGTCTTCTTTTTCCCTTGCAGTCACCCATTTTTCCACGTCTTTTTCACTTGCGATGCGGTATACTTGCGGGATTTCATCATCGATTTTAATACGCTTGCGTTTCATTTGTACCCGGACTAATTCTCCTGTAATGGTGACAATGCCTATATCATGGCCGCTTTCTGTTTGTGTAGCAACCACGTCTCCTATTTTAAGTTGGAGTTCCTCTTTATTCAGAAAGAATTCTTTCCGGCTATTTTTAAATCGTATTTCTACATAAGGGAACGGTTTCTGACCATCGGGCAATTCCATATTTGCTAACCAATCAAAAACGGTTAGTTTATTACATCCACTTGTTCCACAGGTACCGTGATTTTTACATCCACCAGGCGTACCACCACCAGTTCCACAACTATTACAGCTCATTTTTGTATTCTATATATTGAAATTGAAACGATTAACTCGTTCAATTGAAATCATTCCTTGAACCGTAAATATAAGAATTAAAAATATGGGAATATGGCACCTAACAGGCTTGTGAAAAAGATAATAGGAATGGATATATTACATATATGGTGGCACATCTGATTTAAAATGATTAGAAAACCGATAGAATAATTTGCTTAAGTACTAATTAATCAATAAAATACACCTTCAAAAAGGTCTTTTAGATTAGTTTTACAAGCTCAAAAGAATAGTTAATCCATTTAGTTAATTAGATTTAAAACTTCTTACATGAAAAACATTTTAGTTCCTATTGCCACAAGAGAAAAAGGTATTAATAATTTAACCTATGCAGTTAATTTTGCTTCGATCACTCAGGCTAGAGTCTATGTGACCTGTATCAATTCTGACGGCACTGCTGAGCAAGTTTTGAGAGATGTTCTTGAAGCTGTCCCGGTGGTAAAAAGTGTGCAAGTAGTTTCAAAAGTTCTTTCTGGAGATATTTTTGAAGGAATACAAGAATTGTCTAGAACGTTAAAAATTGATTTAATAATTTTATCTCCAAAGAGTATTGATATAAGTGACAAGCTTTATTTAGGAAAAGTAACCGGTAAAATTGTGAAGCAAAACGATGTCCCGTTACTGATTGTGCCGGCTAATTTCTTGTTTAGAAAACTAGACAAGGTTCTTATGGCGTTTAAAAACGCTAATTATAAGAATGACGATAATTTCTTGATGTTAGAAGATTTTTTAAACATATTTAACTCGCAACTGCATTTACTTCATGTCAACACCCCAGATGCTCCCGAGGAGGCAAAAGAAATATCTAAAGGCTTGATGGGCCGCAGCTCTTCTTTAACGGAGTCTGATAATGCGACGGTTTTTCAAGGTATTCTAGAGCATTATCAGCATATTAATCCAGATATGATTTGTGTACTGCGCAGAAGAAAGCAAAATATTTTTGAGAAAATATGGCAACGTAATGAAATTTTCAAAGAAGAATTTCACACTACAAAGCCATTATTAATTTTGAAGGAAAGAGAGTAATCTTTTTAAGTGTGCCTTACGTAACCAGTTGTTGCTTATGGCTTACTTACACTTTGTTTTGGTGTGACTCTATTTCAGGACTACACAAAAATATAAATAGAAAAGCCTTTATAGCAAGGTGAGGGCTTTTTTAATTTTCAGAATGTCACTTTCCTAATAAAGTAGAACGTTTTAATCTCTCGTTTAGAAGTTTCCATAGACTTTTTGATTTATGCTGATTGTCCATGGTATTATAAAAGGTCCCTTATGTGTAAACACTTTAAAGTCATTCAATCTTAAGCTTCATAGCTATAGTTGCTTTGTTTTTATTTCTTTCCTTTTGAATATTGATATTCCAATCACTCGTATAAATGTTGCCTGTAATATTTATGATGTTGTCCTTTTTTACCGCCAAAAAAGTAACTGGTTTTGAAATTCCTTTGATGGTAAGATTGCCTTCTACCTTGTAAGTCCTGTCTTTGTTTTCTTTAATACTGTTGCTTTCAAAATAAATTCGAGGATAGTCACTTCTGTTGAAATACTTTTCCCACATTAGGTGACCGTCGCGTAAAAAGTTACCCGTTTCTAAACTACTGACACTTACGGAGCCTTTTATGATGGATCCTTCAATCTGGGTGAGATCGATTTCAGATTGTGACTGAATATCGCCTATGGTTCCAGCAACACCTTCGCTGTCGAAAGTAAATGTTATTTTAGAATCTGTACTGTTAATCTTGTTGTTCAATAGAAATGATGCGCAAACAAGGAGTAGTGCTATTGTTGTTTTCATAGGAGTAGTACGCTAGTTAATGAAATTTAAAAAAAGCCCTTTAAAGAATCATCTGTTCAAAGACTTATTGAGAGGGTTTTGGTCACCACCTGCGGTGACCTCTTAAAACATCTGTCGGTCTAATCCCTCTTTTACTTTCATTGAATTGCAAGTAAATGAAACCTTTAGAAATTCTGTTATGGTTCAAAACCTTTTTTGTTTGCCTATCCAGATCAATAGCTTGTGATTAAGGTAAAACAAAAAATCCCAACCATTTCTGATTGGGATTTTGCTCCTCTTTCCCGATATAAAATCGGAACAGGCATTGGGCTTCTGGTCCATAGACTTTGTGGTATAAAAAAACCTAATCATTAACCAAACTACAAAAAGCTATGGGACACCCAGGTTTAAACGTTAGTTTAAGCTACTTGTGGGGTCTTGAAATAGCTGAACTGAAGGAATAAGATATGCCTATGGTATGAAAAAAGCCCCCAAAAGGAGGCTCTTAGTTGTTTTATGTTGGTGAAATTAATTTACCATTTACCAACCACAGTTCTTGTTTTAGTTTTTACCATTTCGGCATTACCATCAAACTCCTCAATAAATTTATTCCAAGCAGTATTTTTAGCTGACGAAATACGGTCCCTAAATTTCTTCATACCAAAAGCGTCTTTAAAAGAATTTACTTCAGATAATACATAATGCGTTTCTCCATTTGTACTTCTTCCAAGATTAAATTGTCCAAATGTCACTCTTCTGTCTTCGGGGTTAGATATAGTGTTGTAGTTTTCCCAAGCCGCTGCAAACTTTCGTCCATTTTTTACTTTTAGTATATAAAGATTTTGAACAGGGTAATTTCCAGGTACTCCAAAAGAAATTAAGCTTCTTCCTGCTGCTGACGAGTGACTTTTAGTATATCTATTCAACTTAGAGAGGAACAAGTCCCAACTTAAATCATCTCCTTGAGAATATTGCTTACCCATAGCATCTAATGTTCCTGTAAAAGCTATAGTATGCGAAGCATTATTTGAAATATCCTTAAAATGATTTTCAAATAAGAAAACTGTTACTCCCTCTGCTTTGGAATTTGGCGAACTGAAATAATCATTAGTAAGTTTAGCGACGATTTCTTCATCTTCTACGTCTACATTAAAATTGTAACTTGTCCAATAGTTTTCTTGAGCAAATAAATTTAATGTTGTAAGCAGTAAAAGGGATAAAATAATTTTTTTCATTTTAATTGTTTTGTGTTTGTTTAACAAATGTAAAGTATTAGAGATAAATAAATAATTTGTTCTGCGTTATTTTAAATTATTTTTAGAAATACAGGTGTATTCTGTGATTTAAATTCCATTACCATCTCATTAATAATACTTTCTAGTATATAAAACCTTGTCATTGACGATCAAAGACGATGTAGTAAGGGAAAAGTTAGATTTTATCATGGATTGAATTTATTAATTGAAACATCTAAAAGGTCGCTCAATTGTTTAAGGTTTTTTAGGAGGGTGAAGTTTTTCAGCTACCCAATTTAAAATTATACTCCTTTAGACTCCGAGCTGACTACTTTCCATAATTAGCAATTCTATGAAGTAATCTAATTGCTCTGGACTTTTGAGATTATACTTCATATTAATTTCCTTATTCCATCTTTCAAGCAATAACAAAGCAATTGCCAATATTTTTTCTTTACCAGCAAATGTATATTTTACAGAGTGAAGGATACATGCATAAAAATCACTGGTGCCTGGTAAAAGCATTTGGTCTTTAGAATCCTTCATCAGTTGATTGAAAAGCTTTGCTGTATCTACCTCCTTAATTAATTTATGAAATTTACGGTCACCTATTTATGAACGATAATAATCTAGAAACTCTATTGCTTTTTTCATATTGAATAATTGATTGGGTTAATTTAGTTAAAAATAAAAAAGCTCTATTACAATGAGCAATAGAGCTTTTAAATCATAAATATTTTCAAACGTATCCTTGTGTAGATTTTCTTTTTCCTCTAGGAACAGGAGAGGTACAGGCTTTGAAAGTACCTGTAGCTTTACTCGCATCTGCAACAGATTTAAAGGAGTTAATGACTGCACCCCTAGATTCCTTGCATAAAACATTCTCACAAACCGAAATCTTTTAGTGATAAAATTTAAGTTGTAGATTTGGAAAAGTATCAAGAACGCAAATAATGCGTACCAACCGAGCACAACAGCCGCGGTGGTTTAGTATACGGACAGTCGTCAAAACAAATGATTACCTCACTGTTCTCTATATTTTCTTGATGTATAAACGTTAAAACTATGCATTATGAGCGAATCAAATATCTACTATACTGATAAGGAAAACCTTGTTTTATCCTTTGCTTACCTAATATTCAATGTTGAGAGTATAAATAAGAAATACGGAAGCCTCTCCTCATTTGTCAGGGATTTCAATCTCTTTGGTGAAACAAATGGCAAGCTGTATATCCTATCTGAAATGGTCATGCCACATATGCATTTGGCTGAACTAGTGCAGGAAAGAATGAGATGGACTAGGCTTAGAGAGAAGGAGGACTATGTGTTTGGATGCGAACATATAATTTACGGAGTAAATCATTCTGTAAGCAATCTACTCAACTGTGAAATACCGGAATTGAAGAATATAGACTGGCTGGGAAGTATTATCACTCATAAGGGAAATTACGTTTGGTTCAATAAAAACCCTAATGAGAACCAAGATCACATTCTTACTTTTAGAGAAAATCGATTGGAAGGTGCGGTTCCTAAAAAATATTATCAGCAGCTCCTTTTAAAACATTTAGAATAT
This sequence comes from Nonlabens sp., assembly GCF_047636915.1. Classification (GTDB taxonomy): domain Bacteria; phylum Bacteroidota; class Bacteroidia; order Flavobacteriales; family Flavobacteriaceae; genus Nonlabens. The sequence goes on from NZ_JBLIGN010000005.1 coordinate 27,619, forward strand.
TATAACCCTGATAAACTCAAATTTAACCCCAAGGTTTTTAAAGTTGATAATTACTACGTCTTTTTCGATATGGATAAGTATTATGGTAAAAACGCTATTGCCAGACAAACATTAGAACGATTTAGGGAAGATTCTATATTTGGCAATGGATGATTAGAATACTACTAACAATTCTTTGATATCAACATTAAGAATTTATTCCTTGTGACCTCGGCAAAAGGAGGTTTTACAGGTTTATGATAAAAAGGTATAAGAAACCATTAAGGCAAATTAACCAATTAGAATAATGCACCAAATGCAGCTATAAAAACAACTTTTATTTTTAGTTTATTTATCATTTGTAGGGAAAAATACAAACTATCATTATGTTTGATTTTAATTAAACTTAAGATTATGAAAAAAGTATTAATTGTATTAATTGCTATTATCTCAGTTTCTAATGTTTATAGCCAAACAGCAGAGACTTACTACAATAAAGGGAATTCTAAAAATGAATTGCAAGACCATAGAGGAGCAATAGCGGATTTTAGTAAAGCTTTAGAGCTTAATCCTAATGATGCTAGTGCTTACTACAATAGAGGGAATTCTAAATATGAATTACAAGACTATAGAGGAGCAATAGCCGATTATAATAAATCTATAGAGCTTAATCCTAATGATGCTGAAGCTTACCTCAATAGAGGGCTTTCTAAATACTCCTTAAAAATGAAAGATAGCGGATGTTTGGATTTATCTAAAGCTGGTGAGTTAGGATATGAAAACGCTTATGAAAAAATTAGAAAGCTTTGTAATTAGCCGACTTCCATAAACATTACATTACAGAAGTAGAAAAAAATAAGCAAATGAGTAAAGATATTTATACTAAAGTTATAGAGGAGTTAATGGATAAATTTATAGGTAACCCTTAGAATAAAGATACTGGCTACTGGAGTTCGATGTCGGTAACGCGTGGGCTCAGGGTTTCAACGTTGGTAGTCAGGGCGTTAGTCAGTTCGGCTACACTAAGGGCAGCAGAAGTATTGTGCGCGCTGTTCGGGCTTTTTAACTATTTTTCTATTTGACTGCTTGTAATGTTTTTTTTGGAACACCTTTTCGTTAAAGTAAATGTATAACAACCCACAAAGTGTTATCTACTAAAAACCTACTAGATAAATTCTTAAATATATTCAGATAATGACTTTATACGAGTTTAACCAACTAGATAAGCAACTACAATATGATGAGGTGGTAAATTGTAAGGGCGTTTACTTAGATAACTTTATTAATGGCTCACAGCGTTTTAGTCTTTACGCGATAGATAAATTCTTTATTGAGATTGAGTATAACAGCACCGCAAATAAAATAGTAGGATTGAAGATTTTTAAGACTGGTGACCTACTAGACAGATACAGCCACTTCAAAGGCACATGATAGAATACTGCGAAAATTTTAAAAAGGTGAATATTAAGATAAGAATTAATCGGCTTTATTGAAGTTAATTTGATTAAATCGGATAGGGAATCGGATAAAGCAGAATTTCCAAAATACAAAAAGCCTATAAATCAATGATTTACAGGCTTTCTTTGCTCCTCTTCTTGGACTCGAACCAAGGACCCTCTGATTAACAGTCAGATGCTCTAACCAACTGAGCTAAAGAGGACTGTGATATACACAAACTCAAGCTATTTACTTAAGCGATCGCAAATTTACTATGTTTTTTATTTGTGGCAAACTTTTATATGAAAAATATAATTATTTCTCATAGAAATTACCCAAACAATGCCTTAAACAGGTCATTTCCATTAGCATAGAGCATCAGGGACAATAGTATAATGATTCCTGTTATTTGTGCTCTTTCTAAAAAAGCATCTCCTGGCTTCCGTCCAGTAATGATTTCATATAACAAAAACATGACATGACCACCATCCAGTGCTGGAATAGGCAAGATATTCATGATAGCAAGTATAAAAGATATAAAAGCTGTAGTTGCCCAGAATGCGGTCCAATCAAAGCTGTCTGGATATAACTTTGCAATAGTTCCAAAACCGCCTAACTGACTCGCGCCTTTTGCTGTAAACACATACTTGAATTGGACTATGTAATCATGCATGGTCCAGTATCCTTGAGAAATCCCTTCTGATATACTTTCACTTAACGTATACTGTCTTCTTTCTACAGTCTGGTATGTTGGGTCCGTAGGTTTTTTTGTAAAACCTAATATTTTAGGCTCATCCACTGTTTTGGTAAATAAAAAGAAGGAGGTTTTTTCTATGGTAGAGAAGGCAGCTTCTTTTTCATATCTCTTTCCTTTATATTCCCATACCACTTGAAAAGGCTCTCCATGAGTCACTTTATGATTGATGGCATACGTGTAATCTGTTGTATAAGTAATGGGATATCCAGCGACAGATAAAATTTTTGATCCTGACTGCAACCCTATAGCAGCCGCCTTAGAACCTGAAGCGACGTTGTTTACTATAAATGGAACTCTAGCCTCTAAAGAAGTAGAAACACCTGCTTCAAACATTCTACTTCCTATATCTTCAGGAATAGAAATATCAACCTTATTACCATCTCTTAAAACGGTTACTGTTTCAACATCTCTAAAGATTAATTTGTGATTGAGGGAAAGTGCGTTTGCTATGGTGTCTTTATTTATCAAAAGAATTTTATCGCCTTTGATAAAACCTACTTCTTCCAGAGTTTCCGGAAAACCAAATCCATATTTAAAGTCATTACCATTTGCTTGTGGAAGTCCATTAGAGGCAATAAGACATATATAGATTAAAAATCCAACTACTACATTTACAAACACTCCTCCTAACATGATGATCAATCGCTGCCAAGCCGGCTTAGATCTAAACTCCCATTCTTTAGGTTCTTGAGCCATTTGCTCTTTGTCCATGCTTTCATCGATCATCCCAGAGATCTTTACATAGCCACCTAATGGCAACCAACCTATTCCATAAATGGTTTCTCCTATTTGTTTTTTGAATAGAGAATATTTGATGTCAAAAAACAAATAGAATTTTTCTACGCGGGTTTTAAAAAGTCGAGCAGGAATAAAATGACCTAACTCGTGCAATACAATGAGTAGGGAAAGACTCATTAAAAAATTGATGGCTATAATTAGATATGGATGCATTGATGTTTTAGGTTTAAAAAGCGCAAAAATAGGTCATTCATGACAGTTTGCATAATAGGTTTTGAGAATTACAACACAACCAGTTTTTGTGTCTGTACTCCTTTATTTGTAGAAAGTTGAATCAGGTAAATACCGCTGGTATTTGGAGCTGTAAAATTCATGTTAGGGTAATTAGCATTAAGGTCTTTGTAATTCAAAACAACTCTGCCATAAAGGTCGTAAATTATAAGATGTATTACATCGGTGTCTTGAGTAATCACTTTAAAATTACTAGCGGTTGGGTTGGGGAATAATATAAATTCCGCTTCTGCGAAAGCGTCACTTAAATCAAGTGCCGTCGCATTATTCTTGCTTATGGTTTCTATATCTGGATCGATCTCCACAGTTGCTGCGACAAAAGGAAGGCTTACATTAAACGTTTCATTCAGCTGCCCAATTTCTAAGTTGATCCACTGTTCTTGACCATTCGTTCCTGTGATTTTTATAGGGAGGTTCACTTCAAATAAACTTACGGAAGAGTGACTGGGCAGCTGTCGATAAACAATATGGATACCGTTCGGTACTTGATTCCACTCTAAGTTATGCTGTGGGTATCCTTCTCCATAAATCCAGTCGTCAAAAAACTCTGTTAAGTTTTGACTGCATGTAGATTCTGCTATGGCTTGAAATTGTGGTGTTTTCGCATAGTTAAATGCCAGTTGAGGATCGTTAAGGTAATTTTGTAGTGTTTGCTTGAAATGAGTGTCCCCTACTTTTTTACGCAACATGTGCAGTACCATAGCGCCTTTATTATAGGATAAATTGCCGTTAAATACTCGGCCTACATTTAAGGTGTCTACTGCGGGCACATAAACGCTGCCGTCTACTGGTGTAGTTGCTCTGTTATTTGCATTGTTGCGCCAGGATTTAAAACTGCTCGCTCCGTCTAAGTGCTCCACTGTCATTCCTGTTAAGTAGGTGGCAAAACCCTCATTAAGCCATATATCTTGCCAGCTGCCACAGGTTACTTTATTACCATACCATTGATGGGCGAGCTCATGAGCTATCAAACTACGACTAAAACCACCCATAAAACTTATAGTTGTATGCTCCATACCGCCGCCCCAACCGAATTGTGCATGACCATATTTTTCACTTCTATAGGGATAAGGACCGAACGTGTTTTCAAAGAAATTCATAATAGGAACGGTAACGGCCGTACTTGCTTGTGCCGTAGCGAGATCTTCTGGATAGACATAATTATCTATAGGTAATGCTGTTGCACCGCTTCCTACTAGATCGGTATATTTTACATAGTTGGTCACTGCAATAGCGATAAGGTAAGCAGGAATAGGGTAATTGTGCTGCCACCTGAATCTTTTTCCAGTGGCAGTAGTTGTTTCAGAAATGAGTAACCCATTAGAAACTCCTGTGTTTCCAGCTGGTGTATGAATGATAACTTCTGTATGATCAATTTTATCGGTAAGGTCTTGTTTACACGGCCACCATGCTTTGGCACCATAGGGTTCTGAAAGGGTCCATATAATTCCTGCATTATTATGAGTGGTTTGTTCAAAACTACCGAGACCACTTGCAATAGGATTACCACTATATGTAACACTTAGACTGTCTAAAACCCCATTGGTTTGAATTGCTGGAAGATCTATTACCAGTTCATCATTACCGTTATTTACAAAATTGAGGAACATACCTCTTTGAGTTACTTGACTCACGATCATGTTAGAAGCCAGATCAAAAATCACCTCGTCTATATCTCCCACAGCTTCAAAATGTGAAGTTGTCGTGCCAGAAATACGAGCAATATCTGGATCTGTATCTAGTTCGAGGCGCACATATTTAAGGTCATAATTTGCAGTGGATTGGTTTATGGTGCGTGTACTCGGATGTAGTAAAGTAGATTTTAAAAGACAGGCATCAACGCCTTCTTGTGAATAGGTAGGTGGTGTTTGTTGTGACTCTGCTTTCGCGAAAGCGAGAACAGAAACTACTAAGATCACCATTTTAAACTTGTTCATTGAGTGAGTATTTCTAGTAAGGAAAGTTAAGAAACATTCACCAATAAGAGAGTAACCAATTATTCGGTCGTAATTTTGTAAAAAAGTATCACAAATGCTAGAATTCCTCATCAAAAATAAGTGGCGCGCTTTATTTATGGTCATTCTCTGTGGTGGAATAATGGCTGCTTTTCAGTACGCACTTACCCCAGAAAAGACACTTGCTATTCTCCAGCCAGATAAATTTGATCCTACGCTGGTAGACGACTCTATGCTTTTTGTAAAAAAGTACCACAAGATAGCTCCTTTTGAATTATTGAATCAAAATGGAGATACGATAACGCAACAAGATTATACAGGTAAAATATACGTGGCTGATTTTTTCTTTACTACATGCCCTACGATATGTCCTGTAATGACTAAAAACATGCTACTGGTTCAAGAAGAATTTAAAAATGATCCAGAGGTAATGATACTTTCTCACAGTGTTACTCCAGAAATAGATTCTGTACAGGTACTTAAAAAGTATGCCATTAAGAAAGGGGTGCTGGATAGAAAATGGAATCTGGTAACTGGAGACCGCAAGCAAATTTATGACCTCGCTCGTAAATCTTATCTGGCGGCAAAAGAAAATAAGTATGGTGGAGAATATGCGTTGATCCACACAGAGAATTTCTTGTTAATCGACAAAGAAGGCAGATTGAGAAGTCGCTCTTATGATGGCACGAGTGTAAAAGATGTGCAGCTACTTATAGAAGATATTTATACTTTAAAAGATATATATACCGCGCAAAGGCTTTCATCTAATTAAAACGCCTTCCATCTTTTTTTTAATGGTTTTCTATTTTTTTCCATATTTTTTTTAATTTGTAGGTACGTTTGTAGTTATTATGAGAATCATGAAAAAAACATTACTTTTTTTAGCACTTTTATTTACAGTAAGTAATGCGCTAGCACAAACAGAGTCAGAATTAAGGGCTTTGAAAAAGGTAAAGAATGATTCCATTTCTCAAATTCAATCAAGAGTAAATGCCATCCAATCAAAAATTGATGCCCTTCCCGGATGGAAAAAAGCGGTTTTTGGTACCCTAGGTGTGAATCTGTCCAGTTTTGATAGTTGGTATTCCCAGGGGAGCGCAAATGTTTCTTCAGGAAATATAGGGCTTACGGCAAATGCTTATGCAAATCTGAGGCAATCAAAATACTTTTGGAGAAATTCATTGAATATAAACTTGGGTTGGGTAAAATTTGATGATAAAGATGATCCAACGGACGATAACAGATTTCAAGAAGCAACAGACGTATTTAATATGACCTCTTTGTACGGATATAAATTGAATGAAAAAATAGCAATTTCTGCATTAGCAGAATATAGGACGACTATTCTCAGTAATTTTAATGATCCAGGTTATCTTGATATAGGGATAGGTGGGACATGGACTGTCTTTGATAATTTAGTCGTTGTTTTTCACGCGCTCAATTATAACCTTGTATTTGCAAATAATGATGCTGTTTTTCAATCCTCTTTAGGGGCAAAAATTGTCGCGGATTATACAAGAACGATAAGTAAAGTGAGTTTTAAAACAAATCTTTCTATGTTTTACAGTTATGACAGCAGCAATTTTTCTAACTATACGTGGATCAACTCATTTGGGTATACCTTATGGAAAAATATGGGTGTTGGATTCGAATTTGGGATTAGAGGGAATAAGCAAGAAGCCTTGAACTTTGAAAACAATAATCTTGCAATGGGTGCCATTCCGTTTACGTTTGATACGGTTGATAATAAACTACAGTCTTATTACTTGGTAGGCCTGAATTACAAATTTTAAGAACATGCCTAACTTATTCACGTAACAAAAAGCTTTACATTTCTGGAGGTTTTTTTTGTGCTTGCAAATGATTTTTTAGTAAATAAAAGTATTGGCTTATGTATACTAATATGCTTTATCTTCAGTTCTAAGACCGTACCACTTTTTCATTTTCGCTTCTACCAAGTGAAACTTACCGGAACTTTTTTACTAAGCTTTATAAATAGGGGGAGAAGATTTATAGTTTTATTTTCACTTCCTTAAGTGGCAAAACTGATGTTTCAGAAGTGGATGGACAATGGAAACAAATTTGGAAACCTTCTCCCAGCTGCAAAGCCCATTTGCTCGCTACGCTCGTAGTCAACCTGTTTTGCAATATTTTAAAAGGAAAAGGCTTTTAGTTTTGATTATGGATCGTTTCATGCAAACAAACCCTTGCCTTTAAGAAATATGTTTTTATGCTGTTCTTGACACAATTAATGAAATCGATAGTGCTGTTAATAGAGCTGCTCCAATTGCATTGAAACTTGCTGCTTAATTTTGTTCTTTTTGTCCAAATGCAACATCCTATTACGCACAGATTTTGCAATAACAAGTCTGCTCAATTCAAAGAAAAATTATAAAGAATAGGAAGGAGCAAATAGAAGAGTTGGTCCAGCCCAAATTCCATACGGAATGGTTTTTTGTATTTGACAATAGCTTTATATTCCGTCTGCCAGTTTTTTAATTTGCTACATCTAGGGCCTATCGATTATCTCTCTCTTGAGATTTCAAGCTTTATACCAGCATAAGTTTTGATTCTATAATTTTACAGCTACCTGTTTTGAGCATACCTAAGCAAATGGTCTATTCTCTTTTATTAAAGACCGCGCTCTTTTTTAGAGATACGTTCTTCTTCTTCAGGCGTAGTAATTTCATTATTTTCTAGTCTGAAGTTACCGAAGTTATATGTAAAACCTAAAGTTACTGTTCTTGTTTCTGGTAAGGCCAGATAATTATTATCTTGATTTAGATAACGAGTATACATTCGTTGATTTTGAGTGCTAAAGATGTCATTAAAAGCCAGAGTTAATTGTGCTCTTCTTTTCCAGATGCTTTTATTAAAACTTACATTAGTGACAAAAGAACCGCCCCATTCGTAAGTTCCAAAAAGAATACTGGATAAGTAACTCACATCTACATCCATGGATAATGTTCTATCTTCTGACATATTGAATCTATTAAAAGAGTTCAAATAAAAGCCAGTGGTAGAACTCACCACATCCACATTTCCAGACTGGATGGCTTTGGTTTCATTTTCCATGTAGAATAAACTAGCACTTACCCCTGTGTACCAGCTTTTATTTATATATTGATAAGTTGCTAGGTCGATACTATATTGAAGTTCATAATTTAGATTGATACTTTGAATGTTGAGCGTGTTATTCGTGTTATTTTGAAAAGGCACATCGCTTAATAAATCTTTTGTATACAGAAAATAGGTGTCTATAAACCAAGTGTTTTGATGGTTCCAGCTCAATGTAAATTTATTATTAAAAGAGGGTTGTAAATTAGGGTTTCCTGTATTAAAATTGAAATCATTTAGAAAGGTCTTGAATGGATTTAAATCTGTATACCGTGGACGGTCTATGGTTCTTTTGTAACTTAAAGTGTAAGAATTATTTTCATTCAATTGGTGGGTCAGGGCCAGATTAGGGAATAATTCTAGGTATTCCTGAGTGTTTACTTGTCCTAAAGACTGAGAATCTCCTTCCACATCGGTCTGTTCCAAACGTAAACCAGCTGCGAGTGACCATTTCTCCCAACTGCGGTCTATTTGAGCATAGGCTGCAAAAATATTTTCTTCATAAAGAAAAAGATCAGATAATGATGGATTTAGGGTAGAACCGCTATTAGTGTCAAAGAAATTTTGCGAACTGGTAGAAGATACATTAGAGAATTTTAAACCACTGCTAAAATCATAACTTCCTATGGTGGTGATAAAATCCAACTTTGCCGTGTAAATGTCAATCTCCTGAAAAGTATCTGTTAAAAAACTGTTTGTTCCCGTGGTGGTTTGATCGGCATCAAAAAACCTTGTGCTTAAGTTTTGAAGTTGATCACTATCTGTGAATATATAATTTCCTTGAAGCGTTAGGGAAGCACCTTCTTCATTAAGAACATGTTGCCATTGTGCATTTGCAAAACCATTGGTACGGTTATTTTCAAATTGTGAATTGGCATTAAAACCAGTAAACATTGTTGCCCCTTCTTGAAGAACAAGCGTTTCGTTTTGATAGGTTACGTCGTTATTTTGATTGGTACTGAAATTACCAGAGAAGCTCAAAGAATTTCTTTCATTTACGGTCATATCAACAATAGTATTAAAGTTGTGCGCTGCACTCCGATCTACTTTTTCTAACTTTGTGAACCAGCGCTCTGATCGGGAGCCGTCTGGATTAAAGAAACCTATTCGTGCATCGTCTAATTTGAGATCTCTTCTAGGATTATAATTGTAACTTGAATACACATGGAGCCAGTTGTTTTTATAAAAATGCGAGGAACCTAATTGATATTTAGCAAAAGTGCCTTGCGTCCATTGCCCGCTTACATTTCCTTTATAGCCTAGAGAAATCCCTTTGGAAGTATTGATGTTGATTACTGCCACACCTTCGGCATCATAGCTCGCCGGTGGATTTGTTATTACTTCAACACTCTTAATATTATCGGCACTATAACCGCGCAGCAAAGCGCTCAATTCATCACTTGTTAAGTACACTCTCTTGTTATTGATGTAAATCACTGCGGGTGAATTTTGAACCATATAAGTTCCTTCCATTTCAAAAACTCCAGGAGTCTTTTTCAATAGATTTTGAGTGTTTCCTATACTTAAAACAGTGTTTTCTACATTAAAAACCAGTCGGTCTGCTCTTTTATCTATCGTAGGTTTGCTGGCTCTAATAAGAATTGCGTCTAGTTCTTCCGTATTTTCATTCAAGATAATAGTTCCTAGATCGGTAGTTTGATTTAAGCTTAGCTTTCGCGAAAGCGGAACATATCCAACGGAAGAAATCTGTAAAGTGTAATTGCCATTAGAGCAATCTGGGATCTTGAACTGTCCTTCTACGTCTGTGTAAGAAGCTTTATAAAAAACACTATCAGGCATTTTAAATAAGACCACATTGCTGTACGCAATTAGTTCCATCTTATTATTGGAGACCGTTCCTGTAAGGTCATTTTGCGCCGTCGTACTAATAAATACTAGAAAAATAAATAATGGGAAGCATTTCATTTATAACATTTTAACTAATAGCTAAAATACCAAAGATCATGAAAACTTCCCGCGATGTTTTAGATTATATTTGCACCCTATTGAAAGGACTATGAAGAATATACGTAATTTTTGTATTATTGCACACATTGATCACGGTAAGAGTACACTGGCAGACAGGCTATTAGACGCTACACATACGGTTACAAAACGGGAATCACAAGCTCAATTATTAGACAGTATGGATCTAGAGCGTGAGCGTGGAATAACTATAAAATCGCATGCGATACAAATGGACTATACGGCTCCAGATGGCCAACAATACATTCTTAATTTAATAGATACTCCTGGACACGTAGATTTTTCCTATGAAGTTTCTCGTTCTATAGCCGCTTGTGAAGGGGCATTATTAATTGTAGATGCGGCTCAAAGTATTCAGGCGCAAACTATTTCTAACCTTTATCTAGCACTAGAAAATGACTTAGAAATTATTCCTGTATTAAATAAAATAGATCTTCCGAGTGCAAATCCAGAAGAAGTAACGGATGATATCGTAGATCTTTTAGGATGTGATCCTAGCGATGTTATTCCCGCCAGCGCAAAAACTGGACAGGGTATTCAAGAAATTCTTGATGCTATTATTGCAAGAGTTCCACCTCCTAAAGGAAATCCAGATGAGCCACTTCAGGCACTAGTTTTTGATTCGCAGTACAATCAATTTCGTGGTGTAGAGACTATTTTTAGAGTAATAAATGGTTCTATTAAAAAAGGACAACGCATTAAATTTGTAGCTACGGGGCAAAGTTATTATGTGGATGAAGTAGGTACATTGAAATTGAATCAAGTTCCCAAAAAAGAGATAGGGACTGGCGATGTTGGTTATCTGATAACAGGAATTAAAGAGGCCAAAGAAGTAAAAGTCGGTGATACGATCACAGATCATGCAAATCCTACCACAAATCCTATAGGTGGATTTGAAGATGTAAAACCTATGGTATTTGCTGGAATTTATCCTGTCGATACAGAAGATTATGAAGACTTGCGTTCTAGTATGGAAAAACTTCAGCTCAATGACGCTTCGCTTGTTTTTACAGCAGAAAGTAGTGCGGCGCTAGGTTTTGGTTTCCGTTGTGGATTTTTAGGAATGCTGCATTTAGAGATCATACAAGAAAGACTGGAACGAGAATTTGATATGACTGTAATTACTACAGTTCCTAACGTTTCTTATCATGCCTATACACACAAGAATCCAGATGAGATTCTAATTGTAAACAATCCAACTGATCTACCAGAGCCATCTAGTTTAAACAGAGTGGAAGAACCGTATATCAAAGCTACGATTATCACAAAATCTGATTTTGTAGGTAATGTAATGTCTCTTTGTATCGAGAAGCGTGGTATTGTAACAAATCAAACCTATCTCACTACAGAGCGTGTAGAGATGACCTTTGATATGCCACTTGCTGAGATCGTTTTTGATTTCTATGACAGATTGAAGACTGTTTCTAAAGGTTATGCTTCTTTTGATTACAATCCTATCGGGATGCGGGAATCAAAGTTAGTGCGAGTAGATATCTTATTAAATGCTCAAACAGTTGATGCATTGAGTGCATTGCTTCATGCAGATAACGCTTACAACATCGGTAAAAAGATGGTGGAGAAGTTGCGTGAGTTGATCCCAAGACAGCAATTTGACATACCCGTGCAGGCAGCGATAGGAGCAAAAATTATCGCTCGTGAAACGATCAAAGCTTTGCGTAAGGATGTAACAGCAAAATGTTATGGAGGTGATATATCTCGTAAACGTAAGCTTCTAGAAAAGCAAAAGAAAGGTAAGAAACGCATGCGTCAGGTAGGAAATGTAGAGATTCCACAACAAGCATTTATGGCGGTTTTGAAATTGAATGATTAACTTATTTAAACCTGTATTTTTCAGTCTTTTAAGTTCTGTAATTAAAATAAAAGTCAGAATCTTGGTTCGTACATGATAATGCAATTATAAAAAAAAAGACTACCCTATTCTGGGGAGGCTTTTTTATCTGACTACAAATTACTCGCAAGTTGTAATTTGTTGTAATGATGATACATAAGTAGCGTATGCTGCGGTAGTATCTACACCTAGTACAAAGGCATTACCATTTTCACCCTCACATACTTCAAGGACAGGAACATCTATTCCTGCTATTTGATAAGCAGCACAAGTAACACAATCACTGATAGGATCATTAGCATCATCATCAGAAGTATAGGAAGTAAAGCTGATAGCAGTTATAGTGGCTAAGGTTGAGATAATTTTTTCCTGTTGGTATTTTAAGTTAGTTGCGTAGATAGAAAAACATCGTTTAACCGTTGGTTGATTAAAATAATAACGGAAGGAAAATATCTCTAAACTCCTATTAAACCATTTATACTACTTAAAATAAACTGCTTATAAATTTAATAAATGTAAAAAAAAGGCAATTTTGTAACCGTCTGATATGAAGTAAATACCAGATTGTCAAAGTCTGACACCTATAATTAATTATAGAGTATATACTAGCTTATGCTTTTTCATAAGCTAGTACCTGGGTAAAAGTGAAAAGGCTTGTTAAAAAAAATGGTGGGAATGAGGTGTTCATGCAATCAGATGGTTCTAGAATAAAAATATGTTTTGTTGTTGCAATCACTTTTTTTATTACAATGTATTTTCTTTCACACTAACCTCGCCAGTTTCTTTTTCTATAATTTCTTTACCCAAATAAGCAAGAATACTGCCTGATTCAATTTCCATTTTGAGTGACATAGACGGCACAATATCGATTTTATGATCCTTTCTTATAAAGAGAGGTATTATATTATCATCTGTTTTAGTGATTTCTATCAGCCCTTCAAAATGATCTTGAGATTTGATTTTGATCTCATGAATTTTACCATAGTGCCGTGCTACTTCCATCATATTTACATAATCATCTGTAGCAGAAAATAACCCAGAAGCAGGGTTTTTATTAGGGTTATTAACTTCATTTGAATGAACAAGCCTAAAGGCTCCGTTTTCTCCAAAACGATGACCAAAACTCTCAATTGTATATTCATTTATCTGCGAATTTCCAGTAAGTGCGATTAGAAACCCTATGTTATTAAATTCTATATTATCAGAAAATGAATCGGAGTAAATGTCTGCTGCGAAGGCTTCAAGCCCTTGCTCTTTTGCGGTACGTACATTATTGATGTTGGAGTCAATTAAAACTACACTGCGCTCGTGCTGTTTGAGGTAAGAAGCGATAAGTCTAGCAAATTCTGAGGCTCCTATGATCATGATTCCATTAGACTTTTTGAGGAACACACCTACTATTTTTGCAAATAGTCGGGCTGTAGTTGCGTTGAGCAGTACCGTTCCTAAAACGATCATAAAAACCAAAGGGGTTATATATTCTGCTCCTTTAATTCCTTGTGCAGCTAGTTTAGATCCAAAAAGTGAAGCAATACCAGCGGCAACTATACCGCGAGGTCCTACCCAGGAGATAAATAACTTCTCGTTGAGTTTCAAGCCACTATTAATGGAGCTTGCAAAAACCCCTAAGGGTCTAATAACAAAAGCAATTATGGCAAATATAACAGCTGTTTCCCATCTGTAAATTAGATAAAGATCTTCCATATTTATATTTGCTGACAGCAATATAAATAGAATCGAAATCAATAAAACACTTAGGGATTCTTTGAAATATAATAACTCTTTAAGGTTGGGTAAGTTGATATTTCCTAAAACCATTCCCATTACTACAACAGATAAAAGACCGGATTCATGTGCAAAACTATCACTCAGGACAAAAACGCCTAATACGGTAGCAAGAGTAAATACATTTAATAAGTAATGCGGAATCAGTTTCCTTTTAATTGAAAAAGCTAGCGCATGAGCAAAGGAAAAGCCGAAGGTAAAACCGAATAACACAATTTTACCAAATTCTATTAAAGCTACTTTAGTAAATTCGCCACCGGCACCAGCACTGATAAACTCAAAAACTAAAACCGCAAATAATGCCCCTATAGGATCGATTAAAATACCTTCCCACTTCAGAATGGAACTAACGTCCTTTTTAAGCGGTATATTTCTTAAAATAGGTGTGATTACCGTTGGACCAGTGACAATGATCAATGCAGAAAAGAGCAGTGATATCTCCCAAGTTAGTCCAAATATATAATGAGCAGCAATACCACCTCCTACAAAAGTGATAAGTACAGCAACAGATATCAACTTACCTATTACCGGTCCAGTATTCAAAATCTCATCCCGTTTTAAGGTTAGACCTCCTTCAAATAAAATGATGCTTATGGCTAATGAAACAAAGTAAAATAGACTATCTCCTGGGAAAAGACCTTGAGTACCATTCCAAATGGGTTCGATAATTTTCAAGCCATCTTCTGTAAATAGGGTAGCAACAGGGCCTACTAAAAGCCCTATTATTATAAGGGGTAATATAGCTGGGATTTTTAGTCTCCACGCCATCCATTGTGCTAGTATTCCTAATATGATGATTCCGGCTAATTCTAGCATAATTCTTAATTTTTATTAAAATTACGACCTTTTTAATCGGTTCTATTATTGTTCTGCTTTCGCGAAAGCGAAATAAGCCTATATTTATGATTTTAATCAAATATTTATCATTGAGTGATACCCCATTTAAAAATATAGCGATAGGAATCGCATTTTCTCCTACTTTAGAGCCAAACATAAGTGAAGCAGCAAGATTAACCTGCATGATGGGAGCAAAGCTATCTCTCATTCACGTGGGAAAGGCAAGTGCAGATAAAATCCAACGTATTGATACATTTATAGGTAATTGTGGACAACAGCAATTATCGTATGAAGTGATCTTTAAGGAAGGCGACCCTGTTGAAGTGATATTAGAAACGGTTAAAGAACGCAACATAGACCTTTTGCTACTAGGAGCCCTGAAAAAAGAGAAATTTGTAAAATTTTATTTGGGTTCTATCGCTCGCAAAATCACGAGAAAAGCCATTTGTTCGGTACTTTTGATTACTAATCCTAGGGTAGAAAGAAAATCATGCAAAAACATGGTGGTAAGTGGTTTAAAAGGCGCGCACACAAAACGTACCATAGAAACTGCTTTTTTTGTCGCGCATAGATTGGGCTGCAATCAACTGACCATTGTTGAAGAAATAGAACGACAAAAAGTATCTATTAAAGTGGATGATGACCAGAGTTTACGCAAAGCAAATTTGTTGCAAGAGAAATTAAAAAGGCAGGAAGAAACAAGAGTGCGCAAAATCTTAAGCCATATTCCTGAGGAGCATAAGAAAGATATTCATATCGAGACACAAGCCATTTTTGGACAACGAGGGTATTCTATAGGTCATTATGCTGAAATAGTACACGCCGATCTCCTAGTTATGAATGCCCCTCAGAAATCCAGTTTTCTCCATAGATTTTTCCCGCACGATTTGGAACATATTTTAAATGAATTACCTACGGATGTACTTATTATAAGATGACGAAAAAGAAAACAGACATCAAAGGATTTTTTAAAGCATTACCTAAAAACATCTTTAGTGGTTTTGTGGTAAGTCTTATTGCTTTACCATTAGGTTTGGGCCTTGCAATGGCCAGCGATGCACCACCTATTGCAGGTGTTATAGCTGCTGTAGTGGGAGGCGTTGTAGTTTCTATTTTAGGGGGTAGTCATGTGACTATTTCAGGGCCAGGTAATGGTCTGGTAGGAGTGATTTTAGTTGCTGTAGCTACTCTAGGTTTGAACGGCACTTATGCAGCTATCATATGCTCTGGGGCGTTGTTAACGCTTTTGGGTTTCTTAAGAATGGGAAAACTAGCAGACTTTTTCCCGTCTAGTGCTATTCAAGGAATGCTCGCGGCTATAGGACTTATTATTCTTGGGAAACAGTTTCATATCATGATGGGGAATGAAATGAAATTAGGAGGTAGCGTGGAGTACCTTATTGCTATTCCGTCTACGATTATAGGGGCCTTTTCCTATGACAATTCTGGTTTTACATATGCTGCAATAGCTGGTATTCTTGCATTAGCAATTATGGTGTTTTATCCTAAAATAAGAAACAAATATTTTCATCTGGTGCCAGCACCTATGTGGATTGTACTGCTTTCGATAGGCTGTAGTTATTTTTATGAGTTGGTATTGAAGCAGCCCCATCCAGTAGACCCAGATTACATGATTTCTGAGATTCCTACTGGAGCACAAATTCTATCAGATATTCCTAAGCCAGATTTTAGTTTGGTAAATTCTTTTGGTTTTTGGGGTAGCGTTCTTGCCATTACTCTAATAGCCAGTATAGAATCCTTATTAAGTATTAAGGCGGTAGATCAATTAGATCCCCAAAAAAGAAGGTCTAATGTAAACAGAGATTTAAAAGCGCTAGGGATAGCTACTGTAGGAAGTGGTTTTTTAGGGGGTCTTAATGTAGTTGCTGTAATTGCACGTAGCTCTGTAAATGTCAATAATGGAGGAAGTAACCGTTCTTCCAACTTTGCACATGCCACCTTTTTAGTGATCTTTATACTGCTTTTTAGCACGCAATTGACTCGCATTCCTTTGCCTGCGTTGATGGCTATTCTTGTGTATACAGGTTACAAACTTGCTTCTCCTAGAAACATAGCTAAGATATTTAAAATAGGTAAAGAGCAACTTATTATTTTTTTCACAACGCTACTAGTGACCCTATTTGTAGGGTTGATCTCTGGAATTTTGTCAGGGGTATTCATGACCTTTGTCATTCATGTGATAATCAACAAAGACTTAGAGCTTTTTATCAAAAACTGGAGCAAGCCTAACGTGTTGATGTTTAAAGAAAAGCGAGGCGATCAGAATTACTACATACATGTAAAACATTATTGTACTTTTTTAAATTTTTATAAGCTCAAAGAAAAATTAAATGCTATACCGGAGACTAAAGATGCTGTTTTAGACCTGTCATTGTGCGAGTTTGTAGATCATACCGTAATGGAGAATCTAAGCGCTTATCAAGAAGTGTTTCATAAACGTGGTGGACATTTAGAAATTATAGGCCTAGATCTTCACGGTACGGATTCAGAGCATCCGTTTGCTCTAAGAAGATTGATTCCAGGAATCCCTTTTCTTACAGATAATCTTACTAAAAGACAGACCACCTTAGAAGAGATTGCAAAGGATTATTCCTTGAATTACGAGGCAGATGTAAAGGAGGATACGGAAGTATTGGACGATTTTATATATTTCAGGACGAAGCGTATTGAAAAAGTTTACAATAGATTGTTTAATAAGGATCACTCTTTTTCCGTTTTTGACATTCACTATTCTGAAGGTGAATTTATCGCAAAAGAAGACGTGCGAACAACAATGTTACATATAAAACTCAATCATCAGATTCCAGAATTCACACTAGATAGAGAAGGATTTATGGAGCGTCTCTATGCTATTGCTGGTTATGATGATATTCCTATCGACAATCATTCTGACTTTTCTAAGCGTTTTTACTTACTAGGAGATAAACCTAAAATGGTTCAAAACTACTTCAATGATGATCTGGTGAGGTTTTTTGAAAGCAACTCTTATTACCACGTAGAATCTGATGGGAATTCCTTACTTATTTTTAGATCGCAACGCACGGCTGGTGTCAAGGAGATTAAGAAATTGCTCGCCTTTGGTGAAAGATTGGCCGAAATCGTTTTGAGAGAAGAAGGCCTCTATATTTAGTGGAAAGGAATTAATTTTTTTATTTTTTCATAAAGCCTTTGTCTATAATACGGTTGATTTCGTATTTTGCATCACCTATGAAACTACACTCGATAGAAGCTGGTAATTTTAAGTTGGACGGTGGCGCCATGTTTGGTGTTGTTCCTAAAAGCTTATGGACGCGCACTAACCCTGCAGATTCAAACAACATGATTGATATGGCAGCGCGATGCTTGCTTATTGAAAATGGAGACCGGCTTACCCTTATAGACACAGGTATGGGTAATAAGCAGTCAGAGAAGTTTTTTGGCTATTATTATATGGACCATAGATTTGACTTGGATAGCTCTTTGAAAGAGAAAGGTTTTTCTAGAGATGATATTACAGATGTTTTTCTGACACATTTGCACTTTGACCATTGTGGTGGTGTCATTCAGAAAAGTATTCAGGGTGATTTTTTTGAGCCCGCTTTTGCGAAAGCGGAAATCCACACCAACTCCAGTCATTGGAACTGGGCCACAGAGCCTAACAACCGAGAGAAAGCTAGTTTTTTGTCAGAAAACATCAACCCCATAAAGGAAAACGGTCAATTGAATTTTATTTCTCAGGGCAGTTCTTTTGAGAAACAAAATGAGATGGATTTTGATATTCTATTTGTAGATGGACATACAGAAAAAATGATGATTCCGCATATTCATATAAAGGATAAGACATTTGTTTTTATGGCAGATTTGCTTCCTACTGTAGGACATATACCTTTGCCTTTTGTTATGGGTTATGATACCAGACCATTGCTTACCCTTGGAGAAAAAGAAACCTTTCTTAAGGAGGCGGCAACAAAGGGGTATTACCTTATTCTAGAGCACGATCCGTATAATGAAATAATAACTGTAAAACATACAGAGAAAGGTGTTAGGCTAGATAAAACTTTTAGGTTTAAAGACTTAGTATAAAAATTAATCAAAACAATAATTAATAACAGATGAAATATTCAATTTTAAAATCGACTTTGTTAACCGTTGCAGCTGCAGGTTTATTAGCTAGTTGTGGTAGTGGTGGAGCAATAGTATCGCCTCCTATAGGAAATATAGATAGTACACCTTTAAAGACTCAAGCGCTTACAGAAGAACAAGCTCAAAACTGGAAGGACTATGACCTAGTTACCGATACTATTCCTGGTATGAGTATCAACAAAGCTTATACGGAACTATTAAAAGGCAAAAAAGGGGAGACCGTTATTGTTGCAGTAATCGATTCTGGTATAGATATTGAACATGAAGATCTAGATGGAGTCATTTGGACCAATGAAGGCGAGATTCCTAATAATGGTAAGGATGATGATAATAATGGATATATAGATGATGTTCATGGTTGGAACTTTCTAGGAGACATTGTAGATGAAAACTTAGAGTATGAAAGAATTGTGAGAGACAAGGCAATGCTACCGGAAGAGATGGTTGCAAAAGCACAAAAGGAGTACGATGGTAAGGTTAATGAAGCAAAACAACAAAAAGCATTTTATGAGCAGCAAATTGCAGCTGTAAAAGGTTTTGATTCAAAACTTCAAATAGCCACAGGGAAGAAAGATTATACCTTAGAGGATATAAATGCTGTTGACGCAAAAGATGATCAAGACTTAGAGCAAGCTAAAGGGATCGCTGGAAGAGTTTTCCCACAATATGATAGTTTTAAAAATCTAATCGATTTGCTGCAAGGAGAAGTAGATGGGCTGGTATCTCTTTTAAACGGAGATAAACTTAAAACCAACTACCGTAAAGACATTCTTAATGATGATGCTTATACATGGGATACTCCAGTTTATGGAAACAATGAATATTCTGGTCCAGATCCAGAAAAAGCAGACGCATTTCACGGCACCCACGTGGCGGGAATTATTGCTGCAGAGCGTGACAATGGTCTAGGGGCAAATGGGGTAGCAAATAATGTAAAAATTATGGTTTTAAGAGCCGTCTCTCAAGCAGATGAATATGACAAGGACATTGCTAAAGCAATACGATATGCAGCAGACAACGGTGCAAAGGTGATCAATGGAAGTTTTGGTAAATACCATTCCCCTAATGCGCAATGGGTTTGGGATGCTATTAAATATGCCGAAACTAAAGATGTTCTTTTTGTAAATGCAGCTGGTAATGAAGGTTTAGATACCGATTTTACTCAAGTATACCCTCAAGACCAGGTGCTTGTAGGTGAAGAGATTTCTGATAACTTTATAACCGTAGGAGCATTAAACTTTGAATATGGGTCCGGTCTAATTGCGGGTTTTTCTAATTACGGTAAAAGTAGTGTAGATGTATTTGCGCCAGGTGTAGCCATTTATTCAACAGCGCCTAATAATAAATACCGCAACGCAGGAGGTACTTCTATGGCCTCTCCAGCAACTGCTGGTGTAGCTGCTGTTATAAGATCTCAATATCCTAAACTTAAGGCTTCACAAGTAAAGCAGGTGATAATGGATAGTGGTCTTACAACCAGCGCAAGAGTAATTTTAGGCGGTAAAGAGGCAGATATGAAGTCCTTTGGTGAAACGACAGTTTCTGGGAAAATGGTGAATCTTTACAACGCATTGATTCTCGCTTCTAGCTTGTAATAAAGAGTCTATTTTATTAGTAGTAGCGATCAATTTTCACTTTTAAAATTGATCGCTATTTTTATAATAGTATAAGTAAAATGTAAATTCCTTTAAGCCCTTAAAGGAACTGCAATTAGTCATAATGGTTTTGTTTATTTTTTCTATCCGTCTTTTGTTACCGATTAAAAATTTATGAAAACCGATTAAGTACAACAAAATTAGATATAATCAATAGATTATAAATCTTTTTTGCCCTTTTTCATTTTAATAGTTAAATTTACGGGTATTTAATATAAACAATGACATTAATTCAATTTTCCTCTTTTTGTATGATGTTGCTTCAGCAGGCACCACCACCCCCAGATGTCCCTGCTAAAATGGACGTTTCTCCTCCAGGAGGTACAGTGCCATTGGATACGAGTATTTGGATTTTATTAATCGTAGCAGTTGCTTTGATCCTCTATGTAACTCTCCCTAGTGTTAAAAAAGAGATTTAGAGACTCATCAACCTTTTTACATATTTTCCGATCACATCAAATTCTAAATTGATTTTATCCCCTACTGATAAAGTTTTAAATCCTGTGTGTTCATAAGTATAAGGGATAATAGCAACAGAGAAGGAGTTTACTTTTGAGTCTACCACAGTTAGACTTACTCCGTTGATACAAATACTACCCTTTTCAATAGTTACATTATTTAATTTAGAATCATATTCAAAACTAAAAATCCAAGAGCCATCATTGTCAATTGCCTCAGTACATATGGCAGTTTGATCTACGTGACCTTGAACAATATGACCATCTAGACGCGCATTCATTTTCATAGCTCGCTCTATGTTCACTATATCACCTTCCTTGAGGGTTCCTATATTTGTTTTGTTTAGGGTCTCTTCGATTGCCGTCACGGTATATTGATTTCCATCGATGGCGACCACCGTAAGACAGACTCCGTTGTGAGCTACACTTTGATCAATTTTTAGTTCTTGAGTCAAGTCGCAACTCAGACTCATATGTAAATTTGTATTGTCTTTTTTAAGTAGGACAACTTTTGCAGCACTCTCTATAATTCCTGTAAACATAACTGATTAAAAAACTTTACTTTTATACACACAAAAATAAGCTTAAAAGAGCTCAATACATGAATAAGAACGAGAATATCAAAGTAGGAATAACCATAGGTGATCCTAACGGAATAGGAGGAGAGATTATATTGAAGGCATTTGAGGATCCTAGAATGTTAGAAATATTTACTCCAGTAGTATTTGCCAGCACTAAACTGCTTTCTTTTTACGTAAAAATATTTAATTTAAAAACTAAAATTCACGGAATTACTAAATTGGAAGATGTTGTTCCAGGAAGGTTTAATGTAATTAGATTAATCAAAGAACCTTTTGTAGTAAAATGGGGTGAAGTGAGCAAGGAAGCTGGAGAACTTGCCATAAAAAGTCTTGAAGCGGCCACAGCAGCTCTTAAGGCAAATAAGATAGATGTGCTTGTTACAGCTCCTATTAACAAGGAGTCCATTCATTCTGATAACTTTAAATTTCCAGGACACACAGATTATTTGAATCAGCAGTTAGATGGTGAAAGCTTAATGTTTATGGTTTCTGATGAATTAAGAGTAGGACTACTTACCGATCATGTTCCCATAAAAGATGTTCCTTCAAATATCAATGCAAAAGTGATCAAGACAAAAATTGGTACCATAAAGGAGTCGCTTAGAAAGGATTTTGGAATTAGGAAACCTAGAATAGCAGTTTTGGGTATAAATCCACACGTTGGAGATAATGGTATTATAGGAACAGAAGATCAGGACACATTAATTCCGGCATTAGAGGAATTAAGAGAAGATGGAAACATTATTTTTGGTCCTTATGCGGCAGATTCCTTCTTTGGAAACAAGAAATTCAAAGAGTTTGATGCAGTTTTAGCAAGTTATCACGATCAAGGATTGATACCTTTTAAAACAATTTCCTTTGGGCATGGTGTAAACTATACTGCGGGATTAAGTCATGTGAGAACAAGTCCAGATCATGGGACAGGCTTCGATATTGCTGGAAAAGGTGAGGCTAGTCCAGAATCATTTATTGCAGCTATTCATGTAGCAATTAAGATTTATCGCCAACGTAAAGAGTATGAAGTACTGAACGAGAATCCATTAAAAAATCTTTCTCGTAAACGAAGATGATATTAACACTGAGTTTTTAATAACTTTTATTATCTTTGCCCGCTCTTTGAAAGAGTAGGACTATGGAACTTAAAGCTTTTATATTATCTTTTGCAGGATTAAAGCAAGGTAAACACCAGTTTAAGTACGAGGTAGATAATACGTTTTTTGAAAATTTTGAATTTGAAGAGTTTAATAGTTCATCTATTGTAATCGATGCCCAGTTGGATAAAAGAAATACCATTATGGACCTTCTTTTAAAAGCTACTGGATCAGTTAATGTGAATTGTGATGTTACTAATGAGCCTTTTGACTTAGCTGTAGATACTTCTATGGACTTAGTTATCAAATTTGGAGATGCTTTTAACGATGATAATGAAGAATTATTGATCCTTTCACACGGTGATTATGAATTCAATATCTCTCAGTACGTATACGAAATGCTTGTGCTTTCGATGCCTCAGAAAAGAGTTCATCCAGGCGTTGAAGACGGTTCCTTGGAATCAGATGTATTAGATAAATTGGAGGAATTAAGTGTTTCAAGTCCAGAAGAGAATAGTAATAAAGAAATAGATCCCAGATGGGAAGCATTAAAGAAATTAAAAACGGATAATAATTTATAGCCATGGCGCATCCTAAGAGAAAAATCTCGAAAACGAGAAGAGACAAAAGAAGAACTCACTACAAAGCAACAGTTCCTCAAATTGCTACAGATTCATCAACTGGTGAAGCCCACCTCTATCACAGAGCACACTGGCATGAAGGCAAATTATATTATAGAGGTAATGTTCTTATTGATAAAACAGAAGTCGCTGAGGCTTAAATTTGAATTATATTTTTCGTAAGAAACATTCGTTTTTTACAGGAAATCATAAAAATGACACGTTTTTATTATAAATGTGTCATTTTTTATGGTTTCTAGAGCTTTTTTA
Organism: Nonlabens sp.; assembly: GCF_047636915.1. Classification (GTDB taxonomy): domain Bacteria; phylum Bacteroidota; class Bacteroidia; order Flavobacteriales; family Flavobacteriaceae; genus Nonlabens. The sequence continues at coordinate 51,168 of NZ_JBLIGN010000005.1, forward strand.
GTAGCTTTCAAGCGCTAAATAAATTATTAGTTTCACCAGTATGAGTAATATCAAAGCGGCGATAACGGCAGTAGGTGCCTTTGCTCCAGAGTACAGACTTACAAATGCCATTTTAGAAACCATGGTCGATACAAACGATGAATGGATAATTTCTCGTACAGGGATTAAAGAACGTCGCATCCTAAAAGATGCTGATAAAGGGACTTCTTATTTGGCTATTCAAGCAGCTAAGGATCTTATAAAAAGTTCTAATTTAGACCCATCAACCATAGATTTAGTTCTAGTAGCTACCATAACACCAGACATGCCGGTAGCCTCTACTTCCGCTTTTGTGGCTTCAGAAATAGGAGCGGTTAATGCATTTTCTTATGACCTAATGGCGGCCTGTTCTGGTTTTCTCTTTGGAATGAGTACTGCAACTAGTTACATAGAGTCGGGACGTTACAAGAAAGTGCTTTTGATAGGCGCTGATAAAATGTCTTCGATTATAAATTATGAGGATAGAGCCACTTGTATCATCTTTGGTGACGGTGCAGGTGCGGTTCTTTTTGAGTCTAATTCTGAAGATTATGGTTTTGAAGATGAAATATTGCTCAGTGACGGTATTGGACGTAATTTTCTTAAAATAGACGCTGGCGGTTCACTATTACCTAGTTCTCATGAAACAGTAGATAACAAACAGCATTACGTCTTTCAAGATGGGAAAAACGTGTTTAAATATGCCGTGTCAAAAATGGCCGATGTGACGGAGCAGATTGTTAAACGCAACAATTTGACTAATGAGGACATAGATTGGTTAGTGCCACATCAAGCAAATAAACGTATTATTGATGCAACTGCCAGAAGAGTAGACCTCCCTGAAGAAAAGGTAATGATTAATATTCATAAGTATGGGAATACTACGAGTGCTACGTTGCCATTATTATTAAAAGAATATGAGACCCAGTTAAAGAAAGGAGATCGACTTGTATTTGCTGCCTTCGGTGGTGGATTTACATGGGGTTCTATCTTATTAACATGGGCTTACGATAAGCAAACCTAATAACCACCCTAATTTATGGACATTAAAGAAATACAAAATTTAATCAAGTTTGTTGCAAAATCTGGAGCAAGTGAGGTAAAATTAGAAATGGAAGATATAAAAATCACCATTAAGACCGGTAGTGAAGCTGGCGATGTAACTTATGTTTCTCAAGCAGCTCCTATGCAAATGACTTCACCTCAACAAGCTCAAGCGCCAGCCGCTCCTGTTTCAAGTGATGTTCCAGCTGCACCTTCAGCAACTGATGTTAGTGAAAATAATTATATTACGGTAAAATCTCCCATTATTGGAACTTTTTATAGAAAAGCATCTCCAGAAAAACCTACTTTCGTTGAGGTAGGAGACAGTATTAAAGAAGGTGATACCTTATGTATTATTGAAGCCATGAAACTTTTCAATGAAATTGAAAGTGAAGTTTCAGGTACGATAGTAAAAGTGCTTATTGACGATTCCTCACCTGTAGAATTTGATCAGCCATTATTTTTAGTAGATCCTTCTTAAAAAACAGAAGGATTTTTTATGTCTTAGAGTCTGTTTTTTCCGTTTTGCAAAAACGGGAGAACAGCCTGCACCTTAACTAAAAAGAAATATCATGTTTAAAAAAATATTGATCGCAAATCGTGGGGAAATAGCCTTAAGAGTTATACGCACTTGCAAAGAAATGGGAATCAAAACAGTGGCGGTGTATTCAACTGCTGACGCTGAAAGTCTCCACGTTAAATTTGCAGACGAAGCGGTATGCATAGGGCCGCCTCCTAGTAATTTGTCGTATTTAAAAATGTCTAATATAATAAGTGCTGCAGAGATAACAAATGCAGATGCCATCCACCCAGGATATGGTTTCCTTTCAGAAAATGCTGACTTTTCTCGTATTTGTGAAGAACATCAAATAAAATTTATAGGTGCTAGTGCTGAAATGATCTCCAAAATGGGGGATAAAGCTACGGCAAAGAAAACTATGAAAGAAGCTGGGGTTCCTTGTGTTCCAGGTTCTGAAGGAATTATTGCAGATTTCGAAGAATGTATTAAAATAGCAAAAGAAACTGGTTATCCAGTTATGTTAAAGGCAACTGCTGGTGGTGGTGGTAAAGGTATGCGTGCCGTATGGAACGAAGAAGATCTTCAAGATGCGTGGGATAGTGCTCGTTACGAGTCTAAAGCAGCATTCGGAAATGACGATATGTACATGGAGAAACTCATTGAAGAACCACGTCATATTGAAATACAAGTGGTAGGAGATAGCTATGGAACAGCATGCCATTTAAGTGAGCGCGATTGTTCTGTACAAAGACGTCACCAGAAGCTTACTGAAGAAGTGCCTTCTCCATTTATGACTAAGAAATTACGTAAGGAGATGGGTGAAGCTGCGGTTAAAGCTGCTGAATTTATCGCTTATGAAGGTGCGGGTACCGTAGAGTTTCTAGTTGATAAAAACCGAAATTTCTACTTTATGGAAATGAATACCCGTATTCAAGTAGAGCATCCTATTACGGAGCAAGTCATCGATTTTGACCTTATTAGAGAGCAAATTCTAGTCGCTGCTGGAGTTAAGATTTCTGGAAAGAATTATGAGCCTGCTTTACATTCCATCGAGTGTAGAATAAATGCAGAAGATCCGTATCATGATTTCCGTCCTTCACCTGGGAGGATTACAACACTACACGCTCCAGGTGGTCACGGTGTAAGATTAGATACGCATGTTTATGCTGGGTATTCTATTCCGCCTAATTACGACTCGATGATTGCCAAATTGATTACAACCGCAAGAACACGTCAGGAAGCTATTGATAAAATGAAACGTGCTCTAGATGAGTTTGTCATAGAAGGAATTAAAACAACCATCCCGTTCCATAGACAGCTTATGGATGAGCCAGATTATGTGGCTGGTAACTATACGACTGCATTTATGGATACCTTTAAAATGAAGCCTCAGGCTTAAAGAGACAGCCCTTTTATTCACAAAACCTATCTGGTACATCTAGATAGGTTTTTTTATGCAATTAAACTTCAAATGAGACTATAGTACTAGCTAATTGAAATATTTTTGAAGAGGAACTGTTCTAAGTAAATCTAGTTGAATTTTGAATGTGCTGGAAAATAAAACTTAGGTCATTTATTTATTTGAAACAGTAAAATGAAAGACATTACTATTGCCGCACTTGCCTGCATAGAATGTATTTAAGCATATAAGTAGAAAATAAAAAAGAACTTTACTGTGGTAAGTTCAAACCTTAAATGGTATAATTATGAAGTTGAAGTTGTTTTTTATTCTAGTGTTTTGCTGCTTTATAGCAAATGCACAGGAATATACCAACTTAAAAAAGAAACGTGTAGCCGTTAGAGATTCTATTCCATTAGATTCTATCAGTATAAGTCCTGCTTATTTTAAAGTGGTAGACAAAATAGGAATCCCTATCGACAGCTCTAGTTATAGCATTAATTTCTCTACGTCAATTTTAACTTTCAAAAATAAAATGAAAATAGGAACTGATTCTATAGACGTCACTTATTTACCTCTCCCTAATTTCCTTACTAAAACCTACCGCTTTTATGATCCGTCTATTATTTTAGACAATGACAGCAGGCAAGAGCAGTTAGTGGCGCTGCAAAAACCTACCGCAGTAACTAACTTTATACCTTTTGACGGGTTACAAACTTCTGGAAGTATTACCAGAGGTGTGCGAGTTGGGAACAATCAAAACAGCGTTGTAGATTCTGAACTTGATCTAAGGATTACTGGTAAATTGAGTGATAAGGTTTCTCTTCGAGCTTCTATTCAAGATGCAAACGTGCCGCAAACCCAAAATGGATACTCTCAAAGGCTGGATGAATTTGATCAAATATTTATAGAGTTATACAGTGACGATTGGAATATAAGGGCTGGAGATGTGGATTTAATCCAAGAGAATTACCAATTTAATAACTTTACAAAACGTGTTCAAGGAATTTCTGGACAAGTAAAATTTAATGGAGAGGACTCTTCTGGTTATGCAGGAGCTGCAGGAGCCTTGGTACGAGGCACTTTTAATATAAGTAGGTTTACAGGACAGGAAGGCAATCAAGGTCCTTACAAGCTCACAGGTCAGAATGGGGAGTTGTTTATTCTAGTGGTTTCTGGAAGTGAGCGTGTTTTTGTAAATGGTGTCCCTTTAAAAAGAGGAGAGAATCAAGATTATGTCATAGATTACAATGCTGGAGAACTAAGGTTTACACCCACATTTCCTATTACCAGCGAGATGCGTATTTCTATAGAATATCAATACAGCGAGCGTAATTTTACCAGATTCATAGGGTATGGAAAAGGTGGTTTTAAGTCTGCAAAGCTCCAAGTAGACAGTTACGTATATACGGAGAGTGATGCAAAGAATCAACCACTTCAACAAAATTTAAGTGAAGATCAAGTAGCTATTTTAATACAAGCTGGTGATGATCCAGATCTTGCCATTGCGCCCAGCTCGACACCAAGCGATTTTTCTGAAAATCAGATCCTTTACCGCAGAGAACTAGTGAATGGTGAAGAACGATTTATTTTTTCACAAGATAGAACGGTGCAACTTTTCAATGTAAGATTTAGTTTTCTAGGAGCTAATCAGGGAAATTACCTATTGGTTAATGACCAGGCTATTGCAAATATTTATGAATACATTGCTCCTGTAAATGGGGTTTCTCAAGGAAGTTATGATCCAGTTATTCAATTGTTTACTCCAGAAATATTAACTATTGCTGGAGTTAAAGCAAGCTATCAGCCTATGTCAGGGACTACTATTTTTACAGAGCTGGCAGCTAGTAATAAGGATTTGAATAAGTTCTCTTCTATTGATGACGATGATAATAAAGGTGTTGCGGTAAAGCTTGCGCTACAGCAACAGCTTTTGAAAAAAGACAGTTTGCAGTCTTTAAATGTGACGCTTAATACCGATTACATTCAAGAGAATTTTAGAAATGTTGAACGTGTTTATAATATTGAATTTAATCGAGACTGGAATATAGAAACAACGCAAGGAAGCCAGTTGTTCACCACGTTAGGACTTAATTATCAACTAGACTCTACCATAACGGCTTCGTACCGATTGGAACATTTAGAATTTGACGACTTTTACAAAGGGAACAGGCATGAGATAGCTGGAACTTATCAGGATAGTTTATGGAAGGCTCGCTTTAGCGGAAGCGTGCTGGATACAAAATCTACAGGACAAGAATCTAAATTCAATAGAATAAATGCTGACGTTTTAAGGAGAATCAACTCCTATTATATAGGGACGCGACTAGAGAATGAAGATAACCAACAGCGGCTGTTTGCAACAAATCAACTCACTGGTTTATCACAAAAATTCACAGGTTATGAAGTATATGCTGGGCGCGGTGATACAACAACCACTTTTGTACAAATAGGATACAGAAATAGAGTAAATGATAGTTTGCGAGAAGGAAATCTTTCTAGGGTGAATAGTTCTAATAATTATTATATAAAATCACAACCCATTAAAAACAAGATCAGTAATTTACTTATTTATGCCAATTACCGAAAATTAAAAAGCGCACTTGACGGTATTTCAGACGAGGTTTCTTTTAATTCTAGAATTCTTTACAAACGTAAGGTTTATGGTGGTAAAATATTGTGGAACACCACTTATGAAACCAATAGCGCGCGTATTCCAAGACAGGATTTTACCTATGTATCTGTAAATCCTGGTCAGGGAACTTTTACATGGATCGATTATAATGGTGACGGAATTCAAGATCTCAATGAATTTGAAGTCGCTCAATTTCAAGATCAAGCGAGTTTTGTAAGGATCTTATTGCCTAATCAGGTCTTCTTGCCCACGCACCAAAACAAATTTTCTCAAACGCTGACTCTAAACCCCATCTCCTGGACCGATGAAAAAGGCTATAAAAAGTTTCTTTCTCAATTTTATAACCAGGCTAGTTATTTAATAGATCGCATGGTGGCTAGAGAAGGAGAGAAATTCAATCACAATCCATTTCAAAGTAGTGAGGAGCAACTAGGGCTTAATTTAAGTTTTAGAAACAGTTTATTCTTTAACCGAGGCAAGCAAAATTTCACCACTAACTACACTTATTTGAGTACGGCAAATGAAAATTTACAAAGTATAGGGAGTATTTCAAACGACATAGAAAGTCATCAATTGAGATTTTTACACAAGGTTAAGGATACCTGGTTGATTACGGTAAATGCACAATCTGGTGTTAATACCAGCAGTAGCGAGAATTTTAGCAACAGAAATTATGAGATCAATGATCTGTTGTTAAAGCCTCAATTGTCCTATTTATTTGATAATAGCAATAGGGTTGAGTTGTTTTATCAATACCAGAATAAAGACAATCAAATCAATGAAATAGCCCTTTTAAGTCAGCAAAATATAGGGGTCGCCTGGGCCTTTAATAAAGCTCAAAAGTTTGCTGTAAATGGAGAGATTAAATATGTAAAAAACGATTTTGAAGGGCAGGCTTTTTCTCCAGTAGGTTTTCAAATGCTCGAAGGATTGCAGCCAGGGACTAACTTTACTTGGACCCTGCTTTTCCAAAAAAACATTACTAAGTTTCTAGATTTAAACCTGAGTTACAGCGGTCGCAATAGTGAAACCGCCAGAACAGTGCATACCGGTAATGTGCAGTTAAAGGCTTTTTTTTAGAAGTAAAATGCCTTTTGCGGATTAAAAACCATTAGTAAATGTATAAAAAGTGTTAAATATTTAATTTTATTAAAAAAAAGCAAGAAATTTATTTCGGTAATGTAAGTAGTAAAATTAAGTAGTATTAGGCTGGTATTAAAATATTTTCATGAAAATGAAAAACCATTTATTACTACTTGCCGTTTTTATAACTGCAAGTAGTTTTTCTTATTCACAAGAAAATAAAAGACACGCAGAAAACTTATTTAATAGAATTTTTCCGGTAGGTTTAAAAATAGGTCTAGATCAATCTGTTTACAAAAATGCACCTAATAGTTTAATTACATATGAGTGGAGAAAAGTAAACGTTCTAACTTTTGGTTTTGACTATAATATATATCAGTCTAATAAATTTAATTTCAGAATTGGTCTATCTGCAAAAAAAAAACACTATTTTAAATGAATTTGCTGTAATACCAGCAGGATTTAATGACATACCTAGACAGGTGGTTTTTGATGAATTGGACAGCCCTAACTGGACATATCATTTACCAATTGCTGTAGATTATGTTGCTAGAATTAGTGATGAAGTTTATTTTACTATTGGAGTAGGTTATGAATTAATTCACTGTGGCTTTACAGAAGGAACAGATGAATTTGATGTAAGTATTAATAATAGCGTTGTTTACAACAATTTTTTTGAAGAAACGCAACAGTCATTGTTTGGTGGTTATAACCTAGAATTATCTACTTTTGTAAATTTAAAAAATGATTTCTTTATGAGATTTGGCTACAAATATCATGCAAATATTGCAAATATTGCAGGGTCACGTATAATCGCCATAGACAGCGTGAATAATACAAGCGCTACAAGTGGACATATATGGACAGGTAATTATAGCGAGTTTTCCATCGTTCTTTAGCCACCTGCTAATTGGTTTAAATAGAGGTCTGAGAATTAATCCGTTTTTTTAAATGTCTAAAAATTTAGTCTATATCGCAAGAAATCCATCAATAGTAGTTTGAAGGTCTTTCTCTATGGGTCTTCTGGCGTTATCATCTACGAGGCGGCCGGTTTTATCAAATAACATGTATCTGGGAATAGAATTTACATTATTGTCTTGATAGAGTTTTGCCTTAGGATAATTACGAGCCAGAAAACTATTCTCCATTAAATTAAAACTCTTTGCAGACTGCTCCCATTTTTGAATATTTTGATCAATAGAAATAAATAAAAAGGCAACATCTTTGTCTTTGTATTTTTCTTGCAGCTTTTCAGAATAAGGCATCATGGCTTTACAAGGGCCACACCAGCTTGCCCAGATGTCTAGATAAACGACTTTCCCTTTATGATCTGCTAGAATTTGATCTAGCGTATAATAATTGTCTTCAAGATCGGTCAAGTGAACAATTTCATCGCTCGATATATCAGCCTCTGCGAGTTTGATAAGGGGCTTATTCTCTACTGTTTGAGAAGCTTTTTTTCCACAGCTGGTGATGAATATTGCGGCGATAATGATAAATAACTTTTTCATAATATGTTTTAATTTATATCTCAACACAGGCAGACGGAAGTCTGCCGCTAGGGATTTATTTTGTCACTTTCAGCGTTTTTATTATTTAGCAGATTAAATTCCGCTTTTTCTAGTGTGTTTCTTCTAGAAAATTTAATTTTTCCTCATTCCTCATTCCTCATTCCTCATTCCTCATTCCTCATTCCTCATTCCTCATTCCTCATTCCTCATTCCTCATTCCTCATTCCTCAATCCTCATTCCTATTACGCAAACAAATATCTAACTAAATCTTCGATCTTTGAAAAGGCTTGTACTTCTGTGCCTATGTTTTTAAAACTTTGTTTTCCTGGAGCGATAAAAACTTTTTCAAAGCCTAGTTTTGCTACTTCATTCACACGTTGTTCCATGCGGCTCACGGGTCGTATTTCTCCGCCTAAACCTACCTCTGCACTGAAGCAGTGTTGTGAAGACAGTTCTATGTCAAAATTAGAAGAGAGAATCGCGGCTACAACGGCAAGATCGATGGCAGGATCATCCACAGTGATTCCTCCTGTAATATTTAGAAACACATCTTTCTGACCTAGTTTAAAGCCAGCCCTTTTTTCCAGCACGGCTAGAATCATGTTCAGTCTTTTAAGGTTGTAACCAGTCGCACTGCGTTGAGGTGTTCCATAAACCGCGGTACTTACCAAGGCCTGTACCTCTATCATGAGTGGTCGCATACCTTCCATGGTGGCAGCTATTGCGGTGCCGCTTAAGGTAGCGCCACGCTGGGATATTAAAATTTCACTAGGATTCACTACTTCTCTCAATCCATGAGCTAGCATTTCATAAATCCCAATCTCGTGCGTACTACCGAAACGATTTTTTAAGGCTCTCAAAATACGGTACGTATGATTGCGATCTCCTTCAAATTGAAGCACCGTATCTACCATGTGTTCTAGAATTTTAGGTCCAGCAATATTTCCATCCTTGGTAATATGACCTATTAGAAGAACAGGCGTATTGGTTTCTTTAGCAAATTTGATAAGCTCGCTGGTACATTCCCTTATTTGTGACACGCTTCCAGGCGAACTTTCTATGTGATCTGTCTGGAGGGTTTGTATAGAATCAATGATAAGAACATCTGGTTGTACTTCTGTGATCTGTCTAAAGATGTTTTGAGTTTTGGTTTCTGTAAGTATGTAACAATTTACCGCATCCTCTTTAATACGGTCGGCACGCATTTTAATTTGTTGAGCACTTTCTTCTCCGGATACATAGAGTGTCTTATAGGGCAGGTTTAGACATACCTGAAGCAATAAGGTAGACTTTCCTATTCCGGGTTCACCACCTAAAAGGGTGATGGATCCAGGAACGAGTCCACCGCCTAGCACTCTATTAAATTCTGCATTTGTGGTGTCCATTCTGGGACTTTCTGCAGCATTGATTTGTGAAATCAATTGTGATTGTGGGGCACGCTTTCGCGAAAGCGGAACCTCCTCAACAGCACTTTCCCAGGATTTTTTAATTTCTTTTTGAACGACCTCTTCTACCAGGGTGTTCCATTCTTTACAAGTCAAACACTGCCCCTGCCATTTAGAATGTTGGGTGCCACAATTTTGGCAAAACCAGGTTGTTTTTACTTTGGCCATGTTACTCTTTTTCTTGAAGTAATTCTACTTTATCGAGCACATCATCTTTAGTAATTCCCACTGCGGGCTCTAGACTATAAGCAGCATTGAATGCTTTTATGGCCCTGGAAGGCCTCCCTAATCCTTCATAACCTAGTCCTTCTACATAACGGCCATAGAGAATATCTGGATATGCTTTGTGCGCAAGATCACCTATGTCTATGAGTTGTTCCCAATCCTCCTTAGAGGCTACATAGTCTGCAATAGTAACGAGGTCTATAAGACGTAGTTTCATTTCAATTCCATAAACTTCCTTGATCATTCGGTACTTCTCTAGAATGCGATCGATCACGCGCACCATTCCTTTTTTGTTTTCATCGTCTTCAAACTTTACCTCTTCGGTAACGTCTTCATTGATGAGTTTTTCCTCGTCTATAAGTTGGTATTCTTTGAAAATAAAGTCTAAGCCACGAGGTATGGCATGAGCAGCAACATTGTATTTATTGGAGCCTTCTATTTTTTCATGTTTCAAATTCAAATTTTTCTTACTCCCAAATAACGAGTCAGTTTTTTCGGTAATCAGTTTGCTAATACTTTCGTCATGCTCAGGTGTGGCTACATAGAAATAGTTGTATTCCTCTAGCAGACTTAATTTATTCATTAAGTTTTCTTGAACTAGTGTAGAATATTCTGGAGCAATCTGAATCAGGGCGTCTATGGCTACTTTTTTACGCATCAGGTAATAACTGGCAACATTTGCTGTGATATCTTTTGCCACTATTACCGTAAATGGAGCTACTCGATACTCCTCTAACATGGTCTGTCTTATTTCCATAACAAAGTCCATGAATTTAAGCGTTTGTGGTTCTGGAAAACCAGATTCTTGATTGATCTGAGATTCATCATAACGGCTTTCTCGCTGGTTGATTCCCACTACAAAAGACTCTGGCATTTGATCCCAATAGGAGAGGTAATCTACGGTACCAGCAACTGGTTCAAAAAGGAAGTCTCCATCCAGTACAATAATTAACGGATATGTTTTTTCGGGATTCCGAGAATAATTTCTGGGTTTTAAGATCTTTACATTGCGTTCTTCTCCCAGAACATCACTGGGAAAAGCTCGGTACAACGCTTGAGAGACTGCTGCCTGTCCCATAAATAAGGTGATGGCAAGAGCTATGAGTATTTTCTTCATCAGACAAAATTAAGTGAGCGGAATTTACAATTATTTATGTGAAACACTTCCTTTCAAAGATAATAATAGGAGAGATATCAACCCGTAAACAAGTATCATTAAAGTCTGCGAAAGCCATAAAATCCATCCAAAAGAGGTTCCTAAAGTTTCTGAAACACCAAAAAAAAGAAGTACTTGAGCTATAAAATAAGGATAGGCACCAAAACCGCCATTGGTAAACGCTACGGCAAAACTACCTGCCACAAAGGCACACAAAATGGCGCTTACTGGTAGGCTTGCAATTCCAGGGATAGCAAAAATACTAATGTAAAACATGAGTACATACATGCCCCATATAAATAAGGTGTGTAGGAAATATAGCCATTTTTTCTTCATGGTCCAGATGGTCATAAAACCTTCTTTGACTCCTAATACAAAACCTTTTACTTTATGGTATAATCTGATGCGTCTTGAGATCAACAAAATTAAAAGGATGGCCGCTATGAAAACACCAGAATAGAGTAGAATTTTTGATAGTTCCGCTTTTGCGAAAGCAGAATTCAAGCGGTCTTTAAAGAAATTGAGAATAGTGTTTCCAGCGCTAAGAATTGCGACTACAGTAATGATTAATAGGAGGATCAGGTCTAAAACACGCTCTGCAATTATGGTTCCAATTGCTTTGTCTAAGGGAACATGATCGGAACGGTTAATAATAGCAGCTCTAGAAACCTCGCCACTGCGAGGAATGATAAGGTTTATGGCATACCCTGCCCCAATCGCCATAACATTAGTTATAAATTTAGGTGTTGTTCCTAAGGTTTCTAGCATGTAATTCCATCTCCAGGCTCTGGATAAATGACTTAGAAAAGCAAAAATAACGGCAAGAATAATCCAGGAATAGTTTGCTTCTAGGAGATAAGAATAAACGGTATCTCGCTCTTGGTCTGTAAATTGATAATAGGAATGATAAATAAGAAAAAAGCCCAATAACAAGGGAAGGGTAATTTTCAATATTTTGAAAAGCAATTTCTTCACTAGTTAAGAAAGCTTGTTGTCCGCTTCATTAGGGAAAAGAAGTTTAGGTTTGAATTTCTTTGCTTCTTCCATAGTCATTTGGGCATAGCAAATAAGGATGAGTACATCACCTTTAGAAACCATTCTAGCGGCTGCACCATTAAGAGTGATTTCACCACTGCCGCGAGGTCCAGGAATGGCATAGGTTTCTAAGCGATTACCGTTATTATTATTTACGATTTGCACTTTCTCGCCTTCTACGATGTTTGCACCGTCCATAAGGTCTTCATCAATAGTGATGCTTCCTATATAGTTAAGGTCTGCTCCCGTTACCTTAACGCGGTGAATCTTTGATTTTACAACTGTAATTAACATGGTGCAAAGATACGATTTGTAACAAAGTATGAATTGGGTTTGGAAAAATAGTTTAGGAATCTAAGCAAGGAAATTTTGCGGGCTAAATTTTTTAAAAAGGTCAGACAGATGTTTGCAGTTTAATTATAGGGTGGCATATTCCATTTTAAAATAATTTTTTGGAAAGTGATTGAAGCTTTTTTATAGAAACATCAAATCCAAGAGCACCATTTATCGCAGGTGAAGGTTCAGAGCGGATAGGTGACTAAGAATTAATTATAATGAAAGGGGAGTTTGATGGTCCTTTTTTCTGGCTCTTGATGATAGCACTTGTGATGGTTGTGGAATTTGAAGCAGATTTGATTTGGAGTGAAGTAGAAACCTATCAAATTGATTTAAGAAATGAATTTTACAGGTAAATACCGCAATAGGTTCTATATAAAACCTAATTTTCCATGGATCAATACCTCTGGTGTTATCGAATTTGAGGTGGTTACTTGATCACTGGGGTAAAGAAATATTATCAATAAGTCTAATGCCTTCAAGATGCGCAACTATAAAGCCCATGTAATGATAGTTTTTGTATTTGCGAGTTACAACAGGTTGTAAAGTTTCCTCACTTGCGATAGTAAAATACTCTAATTTAAAATCTGCTTGTTTTGAGAAAGTATCTTTTACGAACTCCTGGGTTTTTGTAATGCTGTTGTTTTTAAAATACTCTTGTGCTTTCAAAAGCGTTTGATAAATAAAAGCTGCTTTTTTTCTTCCTTTGATAGATAGTCGCTCATTCCTAGAACTCATAGCGAGTCCATGAGCTTCCCTTTTTATAGGGCAACCTATGATTTCAATTTCTAACTGAAGTTTTTCTGTCAGTTTTTTAACGATTTGCAATTGTTGGAAATCTTTTTCTCCAAAAAAGGCTTTGTCTGGTTCAACAATTGTAAAAAGAAATTCTAGAATAGTTCCGACACCATTAAAATGTCCCGGTCTATTGGCACCTTCCATGACCTTTTCCAAACCATCGTAATGATACTCTTTTGAAGCGGTGTCATTCCCGTAAACATCTTCTATACTTGGTGCATAAATAGTTAATTTATTGGCATCTATATGCTTTTTAATAAGCGCTATGTCTTTAGAGATTGTTTTTGGGTATTTTTCGAGATCCTTTTTATTTTCAAATTGTGTAGGGTTAACAAATATCGAAACGACCAGATGATCACACTGAGAAACAGCTTCTTTCATCAAGGAAATATGTCCATCGTGAAGAGCGCCCATAGTAGGAATAAGCCCTATAGATTTAGAGCCTATAACAGTGCTTTTAAGATGTTTTGTGAGTAGTTTATGAGATTCAAAAATCATTACAGTCTAAATAAGGTACCGCCTACAAACATAAGGTTTACAAAGCAAAGTGCAAGAAAATGCTTATTTTTGCAACCTGCTTGAAGTAAGGCGACAATAAATTTATCTATGAAGGAAAAAAGAGTTTTATACGTATCATCTGAAGTTATACCATATTTACCTGAGACAGAGGCGTCTTCGATGTCTTATTTTGCTCCGAAGATGGTGAATGATCGCGGTGGTCAGATACGTATTTTCATGCCGAGATTTGGTAATATTAACGAGAGAAGACATCAACTGCACGAGGTGATACGCCTTAGTGGTATGAACCTAATCATTAATGACTTAGATATGCCGCTTATTATAAAAGTAGCCTCTATTCCTAAGGAACGCATGCAAGTTTATTTTATCGATAACGAAGATTACTTCAAAAGAAAAGCTACATTAACTGATGAGGATGGAAATCTTTTCCCAGATAATGATGAGCGTGCCATTTTTTTTGCAAAAGGAGTTATTGAGACCGTAAAGAAATTGAATTGGGCTCCAGATATCATTCATGTACATGGATGGTTAGCTAGTTTATTGCCATTATACCTTAAGAATTACTATGGTAACGACCCATTATTCGAAGAAAGTAAAATAGTTACCTCCATTTATAATCAATCGTTTGAAGGAGCGTTAGATGATGAGATGATTGAGAAACTTCAATATGATGCATTAGATGATGAAGCTCTGGAACAATTTCACGATCCTACTTACATTAACTTAATGAAAAGTGCGATTAAATATAGCGATGCCATTATTAAAGGTAGTGAGGAGTTAGATCCTGAGATCGATCAATATATAGAGGGACAGGTGGATAAGCCTATCTTAAAGTATTTTGCTCCAGAAGAGTTTGCTGATGCTTATGAAGAATTCTATCTTGATCAAGTTTTAAACGAAAAAGAAGAAGCTTAAGAAATATGAGAAAAATGTTATGTAGTACCGCAATTGTAATTGCGGCAATGTTAGGAGTGGTGTCCTGTGAAAATGATTTAACTCCTCTTGGAGCCAGCTTTTTAGGAGAAGATCCCGCTGGTGTTATTCAGGAAACCGAGTTTGATGTAAAAACCTACAGCGCGCCTATAAATCCTGTGCAAACTAGTAATTTTAATTCGTTTCCATTTGGGGTTTACGATGATCCAGTATATGGAACATCTACCTATGAATTTGTCACCCAAGTTAATTTAGCTTTTGTAAATCCAGATTTTGGTGATAATCCTGAAGTGGAGCAAGTATTTTTGGAGGTTCCTTATTTTTCGACCCCTACAGGTATAAATGCTGATAATGCTGAGATTACTGATTACAGACTGGATTCGGTATACGGTAATTCAACTATAGAAATAGAAGTTCGTAGGAGTAATTACTTTTTGAATAGTTTTGATAATGAAGACCTGACGGCACGTGCGATTTATTATTCTAATTTTGAAAATGAAATTGAATTAAACGAAGGAGAGCTTATTTATGGGAGTAACTCGTTTGTACCTAGTGCAGTGGAAGAGATCGTTGATGAGAGTCTTACTACAGAGAAACGATTATCACCTCGATTAAGGAAATCTCTGGAAGACCTTACTCGATGGGAAGATATTATGCTTACTACCATGACTAACTCAGATGGACAAGTTGTTAAAGTCGCTAGACCAGAATTGGCCAGCGCCAGCAACTTTCAGAATTATTTTAGAGGTCTTTATTTTAAGGTCGTAAACCCTGGATCAGTCGGGAATCTTGTTCATTTTAATTTAAATCAGGCTAAGATTGTGGTTACGATTAGCCAAGATACTGATGAGGAAGATACGGACAACGTGGACGACGACCCATCAACTTTATTCATAAGAAGAAACTCCGATGTTACTATCAATTTTAATGGAAATAAAATAGGTTTTATCAGAAATGATTTCCACCCTACTGTTATTACAGATATTCAAGCATCCAGCGATGATCCAGCTAACGGAGCCGAAAATGTTTATTTGAAAGGGGGTTCTGGTTCTTTAGCGGTGATTGAGCTTTTCGGTCAGGCGACAAGTAGTGCCGTTGGAGAGGCTCCTTCGCTAACAGCTGTTATAGAAAATGAGTGGCTGATAAATGATGCATATATAGACTTTTACGTGAATCGATCTATTACTTCTGCAGGTCCGAAAGATCCAGAACGTATATTAATATATGATTATGATACCAATAGACTGCTCTCTGATTACGTGATTGGTAACGCTGTGGGTCTTAATAGCAACTTAAATCACCTAGGAAGGTTAGAAAGAATTGATAATGATGCTACGCTTGCTACCGATCCGCCTCGTGAAAAATATAGAATTAGGCTCACACAACATTTGAACAATATAGTTCAGGGTAATCTTGAAAATGCAAGGTTAGCTATTGTAGTGAGTCAAAACGTATCGTTAATAGGGAATAGCAGTGTTTCAAATACAGTGAGTCCTAATCCTGATCTAGAACTGATACCTATTAGTTCAGCTATTTCTCATGAAGGAACCGTTCTTCACGGAAACCTTTCTTCAGATCTAGATAAAAGGCCCAAACTAAAGGTGTTTTATTCTGAAACAAGAAGGGCGAACTAATACAAATTAATTATGTGTGGAATTGTAGGTTACATAGGGCACCGTAAGGCATATCCTATAGTTTTAAACGGTCTTAAAAGATTGGAATACAGAGGTTATGATAGTGCTGGAATTGCTATCTATGACGGGAAAAATCTTAACTTTTGCAAAACAAAAGGAAAAGTAGCGGACCTAGAATCAAAGCTTGAAGCTGAAATTCCTATAGAAGGTACTATAGCTATAGGTCATACAAGATGGGCAACTCATGGAGTACCTAATGATGTAAATTCTCATCCACATTTTTCAAATAGTGGGGACCTTGTTATCATACATAATGGGATCATTGAAAACTACGAGCCATTAAAGCAAGAGTTAAAAAACAGAGGGTACATCTTTCAGTCAGACACCGATACTGAGGTTTTAGTAAATCTAATAGAAGACGTAAAAAAGAAGGAAAAAGTAAAACTCGGTAAAGCAGTGCAAATAGCACTTAATCAAACTATAGGAGCTTACGCTATCGCTGTATTTGACCGCAACAAGCCTAATGAAATAGTTGTAGCCCGTTTAGGATCACCTCTTGCCATAGGTGTTGGTGAAGACGAATTTTTTATAGCGAGTGATGCAAGTCCATTTTTGGAATTTACTAAAAGTGCTATCTATCTGGAAGATGGAGAAATGGCCGTGATTCGCACGCACAAGGATATTAAAGTTAGAAAAATTTATGATGACTCGTTAGTAGATCCCTATGTACAAGAGTTACAAATGAACTTGGAACAGATAGAAAAGGACGGTTACGAGCACTTTATGCTTAAAGAGATCTATGAGCAACCAGATGCAATTAGAGATACTTTTAGAGGTCGCATGCTGGCAGATCAAGGCATTATTAAAATGGCAGGGATTGATGACCATATTGATAAATTCGTAAATGCCAAGCGTATTTTAATTGTAGCTTGTGGGACTTCGTGGCATGCAGGACTTGTCGCAGAATATGTTTTTGAGGAACTAGCTCGTGTGCCCGTTGAGGTAGAATATGCATCAGAATTTAGATACCGCAACCCTATTATAGGTCAAGACGATGTTGTAATAGCTATTTCTCAATCGGGAGAAACGGCAGATACGATGGCTGCTATAAAGCTGGCTAAGGAAAATGGAGCTTTTGTGTTTGGAGTTTGTAATGTGGTAGGAAGTTCTATTTCTCGTGAAGCTCACGCTGGAGCTTATACTCATGCAGGTCCTGAAATAGGGGTTGCCTCTACAAAAGCGTTTACGACCCAAATTACAGTTCTTACCCTGATCGCTTTACAATTAGCTAAGAAAAAAGGAAAAATATCAACTAGTGAATTTCACGCTCATTTGAAAGAATTAGAGGCAATACCAGAAAAGGTTGCCGAAGCATTAACTTCAAATGATCATATTGAGAAAATAGCAGATATTTATAAAGACTCTAAAAATTGCCTTTATTTAGGTCGTGGTTTTAATTTCCCAGTCGCTTTAGAAGGAGCTTTAAAGCTCAAAGAGATCAGTTATATTCATGCAGAAGGTTATCCAGCCGCTGAAATGAAGCATGGTCCAATCGCTCTTATAGATGAGCAAATGCCAGTCGTAGTGATTGCTACTAAAAAAGGTCACTACGAGAAAGTCGTAAGTAACATTCAAGAAATAAAATCCCGTAGTGGGAAGATTATTGGAATCGTTACTAAAGGAGATGTAGACGTAAGGAAACTGGCAGATCATGTTATAGAAGTGCCAGAGACCACTGAGTTCTTGACGCCTTTGTTGACTACCATTCCGCTTCAATTGCTTTCTTACCACATTGCTGTGAAGTTGAATAGAAACGTAGATCAACCTCGTAATCTCGCAAAAAGTGTTACCGTAGAGTAGATGACTGTTTGTAAATTAATATAAAACCGTTTCATTTTGAAACGGTTTCTTTCTGTTATTGCCAAAATAGCATAAAACAACAGTTGGTTTTTCTTATAAATAGACAGTTAAGCGCTATCAGGTTTCTAAATACTACACAGTCATCAAACTAATGTAGGAACAAAAAAAATTGAAAAACACGCTTATTTTATGAATAGGAAAGCAGTATCTTTGCACGACGAAAAACAGCTGTAAAAAGCTGTATCTTTTTAAGTTTTAAAACATTATATAAATGTCTCAAAATACAGGTAGCGTTTCACAGATCATCGGACCGGTGGTGGATGTAACATTTGAAAGTGCGGAAGGCGTACTTCCTAAAATTTATGATTCACTAGAAATCATAAGAAAAGACGGTTCTTTACTAGTACTTGAAGTACAGTCTCATATTGGAGAGAGCACAGTAAGAACTATCTCAATGGATTCTACAGATGGACTTAGTCGTGGTACAGCGGTTAAACCTACTGGTAGCCCTATCAAGATGCCTATAGGTGCAGATGTTTACGGTCGTCTATTTAATGTGATCGGTGATGCCATTGATGGTCTAGGAAATCTTCCTAAAACAGGAAAAGACGGTCTTTCTATTCACAGAGACGCACCGGCATTTGAAGATCTTTCTACTTCTACGGAAGTGCTTTTTACTGGTATTAAAGTAATCGATCTGATCGAGCCTTATGTGAAAGGTGGAAAAATTGGTCTCTTCGGTGGTGCAGGGGTTGGTAAAACAGTTTTGATTCAAGAATTGATTAATAACATCGCAAAAGGTCACGGAGGACTTTCAGTATTTGCTGGAGTTGGTGAGCGCACACGTGAAGGAAATGACCTTTTACGGGAGATGTTAGAATCCGGAATTATTAAATATGGTGACGATTTCATGCATTCTATGGAAGAAGGTGGATGGGATCTTCAGAAGGTGGATAAAGCCGGAATGAGAGAGTCAAAAGCAACATTTGTATTTGGACAGATGAATGAGCCGCCTGGAGCACGTGCGCGTGTGGCACTTTCAGGTCTTACAATAGCCGAATATTTTCGTGATGGGGCTGGTGAAGGACAGGGAAAGGACGTTCTATTCTTCGTTGATAATATCTTTCGTTTTACACAAGCAGGCTCTGAGGTATCGGCACTTTTAGGTCGCATGCCCTCTGCAGTAGGATATCAACCTACGCTTGCGACAGAAATGGGTGCGATGCAGGAACGAATTACTTCTACTAAAAAAGGTTCTATTACATCTGTACAAGCGGTTTACGTACCTGCAGATGATTTAACTGATCCAGCACCAGCAACAACTTTTGCTCACCTTGATGCCACCACAGTACTATCGCGTAAGATTGCAGAGCTAGGTATATATCCAGCCGTAGATCCACTAGATTCAACCTCTCGTATCCTTACGTCAGATATCTTAGGAAAAGAGCACTATGACTGCGCACAAAAAGTAAAAGAACTATTACAACGCTACAAAGAACTTCAAGATATTATCGCCATCTTAGGTATGGAAGAATTGTCTGAAGAAGATAAAATGGCAGTAGGTCGTGCGCGCCGTGTGCAACGTTTCCTATCTCAACCATTTTTTGTGGCAGAGCAGTTTACTGGACTTAAAGGTGTGTTAGTTGATATTAAGGATACTATTAAAGGATTTAATATGATCATGGATGGAGAGTTAGATCATCTTCCAGAAAGTGCTTTTAACCTTAAAGGAACTATTGAAGAAGCAATTGAAGCAGGAGAAAAAATGCTTGCTGAAGCTTAAACAAGTTTAAAGTTCAGAATTACGGTCACTCCAAATTCTGAACTCATAACTCATAACTATAAACATATGATTTTAGAAATAGTTACTCCAGAGATGACCCTTTTTAAAGGTGAAGTAGAATCAGTTTCTGTACCCGGTAGAAACGGTCAGTTTCAAATGCTTGATAATCACGCACCCGTTGTATCTTTACTTGGTAAGGGTGATGTTAAAATTTTTGGAAGTGTACAATTAGAGGAATCTTTAGCTTCTTTATTTAAAAAAGAAGACGGTACTACTAACTTTACAATTACTGGTGGAGTAATAGAAATGAAGGACAATAAAGCTATTGTTCTAGCAGATTAGCTCTTGCTTTTCAGAATATTAAGAAAGCCTTGATCTTTATGATGGAGGCTTTTTTTATGCGGTTAAGTTTTTGGCAATTCTACTTTTGTAAAAACGAGAGCACCACAAAACAATACATAGAAGCTTTTTATTTTACTCAATATAAATCCCAATTACCTTCCTTATAATACAGATATAATTTGGGAGTAAAAATTGTGTTTACTTCTATTCCAGTCGTGTCTACAAGTGGTTTGCCGAAGGATCTTAAACCGTTAAGAGCTTCCTTGTTGAGCCATTTTAATTCTAAATTCTCTAAATCAATTTGTGAAAGTGCATTCTCGTGTATGGGCTGTTTTCTCCCTATAATCCACCCCCATTCGCCCAAAGTGAGCACTTGGTTGTGCAAGGGTAAGGTATAAAACGAGGCAGCTTCTAATGTTTTGTTTACGCAATAAAATGCTTTTGTAGCATAATAAGGACTTCCTGATTGGGTTATGA
>NZ_JBLIGN010000006.1:0-70723 GCF_047636915.1 Nonlabens sp.
AATTAAAAAATGCAATCTCTAGGGATCGTTTAACGGACTTACAGCCTTTCTGTATTATTGCAAATGCAGGAACCACTAACACGGGAACGGTAGATCCATTAGAACAGATAGCTGAGATTTGTAAAAACGAAAAGCTTTGGTTTCATATTGATGGCGCTTATGGCGGTGCAGCCATGTTATCAAAAAAAGGAAGTAAGGCGTTAAAAGGAATTGAAAAAGCAGATTCTTTAACCATTGATCCACATAAATGGCTATTTCAACCTTATGAAATGGGTTGTTTGTTAGTTCGAAAGAGCAAATGGCTGCGCGATACATTTGTTGAAAAGCCAGAGTATTTGCGTGATATAGAAGGCAATCCCTCAGAGATCAATTTTTATGATCATGGAATACAGCTTACGAGAAGATTTCGAGCGTTAAAGTTTTATATGTCTATGAAAACTTTTGGATTAGAAGCATTTAGAAAAGCAGTTTCCTATAATATTGAGATAGCCGAAGAAGTAGAATGCCTTCTTAGGAAAAGTAAGCAGTGGGAAGTGGTTTCGTCAGCAACACTTGCGATTATAAATTTTAGATACCATCCCTTACATTTAGATCTTAGTGATGAACAATTAGATACCTTGAATCAAGAAATTTCTAAAAGAGTAGTAGAATCTGAAGAATCTTTATTGGTGACTACAGTTTTAAATAAACAAGTCGTTTTACGCATGTGTTTGATAAACCCGCGTACGACTATGGTTCATATTAAAGAAACCATTTCCAGTTGTGAGAACTTTGCTAAACAAATTCTTGAAGAGTAAGTTTCTGGTTGAGTTAAGTATATCTTGTTTTTTTTCTTTTAAGATGCATGGAATTTCACGAGTAAATAACTATCTTACTATCTTATAATTATTATAATTTAACTTGTTAAATAAAGACTTATTAGTATAAATTTGTAATTTTTAGCGTAGTATATATTTATATTCAAAAAAAACGTACATATGGAAGTTATAGAGATCATTGAAATTATCATCAAATTAGGAGTTGGTTTAAGCATTTTAAATGTGTGGTTGATCAAAAGAGATAAAGAAACTCCATTTCGTGGTGGTGGTGCAATGAGTATGCAAGAAGAATTCATGTCTTATGGCTTATCAAAAAAAGCGATGATTGCGGTAGGAACTTTTAAATGTCTTTTTGCGGTGCTTTTATTAATTTCTATTTTTTATTCCTCAGAGGTATTGGAATATGCAGGTGCGATAGGAATCGCGGTTCTTATGTCAGGAGCTATTTTAATGCATGTTAAAATCAGTGATCCCGCAAAAAAATCAATTCCTGCGGCCATATTCTTAGTATTGTCTGTAGCAGTTCTTTTTCTCTAGAGCATTCTTAAAAATTGGTATCCTATAATAGCGCTTAATACCATGTAGATAAGAGCTGGAGAAGATTTGTAAATCCCATCTCTTATCTTAATTCTTGTGATCAAACCTGCTAGCATAAGAAGACTTAAGCCAAAAGATGCAGCAATGCCTATATAGGTAAAATAAATTCCTGCTATCAGTCCACATGCACCTGCAAGTTGAAGAACTCCTGTCATAAATCGTTGCAAGCTATTCAAACCGTATCTGTTGAACTCTAATCTCATATGCGGGGAGAAAAGACAGGTAGTTCCAAAAAAAAAGAACGATGCGATATTAAAGTAAAGTAGAAAATAAAATGTACTCATGTGTCTAAAATACTGAAAAGAAAAGTATGGAAGCGTTAATTAAATGTTGAAATTTAAACTCATTATTCAAAATTCATCATCTGTTAAAAATAAGTTGACAAAAGATGGCTTTAGAGCTTCATAAAGCAAAACATGGTAATAGTAGAACAATTCTACTCGAATCACACTACCTAATTTTTTTAATTTCTTTCATATTTAAATCCACATACAAGGATATTAAACCTGAAATCTCGTATTTATTGTAAAGGCTTGTTTTAAATCCTTAAGCATGGAAGCTTATAAAATCTACTTCGGATAATTACCATACGGTTTAGGCATCAGTCCATTATCGCGGCCAAGATTAATAAACAACACCACTATCCATAGCTGCGATACGCTGCTGTAAACTAGGATGTGAAAAATAAAACCACACATAAGCTGGATGTGGGGTAAGATTGCTTAAACTAGTTTTAGAAAGTGTTTTTAAACCGCTGATTAAGGGTTCCTTTTTGTACGTGTCCTTGGCATAATAATCTGCTTGATATTCAAATCTTCTAGAAAGTAAACTCATAATTATTCCAGTTAGGGTAGAAATAGGAGAGTAGAGGAGCCCAAAAGCTACCAATCCAATATGGAAGGATGGAACCGCAACACCTAATGCTTCAGAGAGCAAATTACTATCTACAAAAAGCGAAAACAGCCAAAGAGTGAAACCAGTCGTTAAGGTTCCTGCAATTAAATTGTAAATGATGTGTTTCCTTTTATAATGACCCACTTCATGAGCCAGAACAGCAACTATTTCCTCTTCACTTAATTGTTCGATTAAGGTATCGTACAAAGTCACACGTTTCTCACTACCGAAGCCACTGAAATAAGCATTTGCCTTTGTGGATCGTTTACTTCCATCAATCACAAAAATTTGGTCCAAGTGAAAACCAACTGTAGCCGCATAATCGCTAATTTTATTCTTTAATTCCCCTTCTTCCAACGGCGCTTGCTTGTTAAAAAGAGGTACAAATAATTTTGCGTAAAACATATTCATAAACAGTGATATAGCCGTTATTAAAATCCACACATACCACCAGAAATTAGCTCCTGCCCAGCCATAACAAAGGATGATTAAAGAAAGAATACCACCGCCTAAAATAGCGGTTAAGAAATAACCTTTTATTTTATCAAAAATAAACGTCTTTACAGTTGTTTTATTAAATCCAAATTTCTCCTCAATAACAAAGATTCCATAAATGGAAAAGGATAAGCTAAGGAGTTCACTTGCCGCTGTGATAATTCCAAAAAAGAACAATGCGACAACAATTTGATTCTCTGCATAGTTCCTTGCGAGTTCATCGATAATCGCAAAACCTTTAAAATAAAGAAAAATCATGATTCCGATAAATGAAACGCTACTAGAAATCAAACCAAATTTAAAATTGGTCTTTTTGTATTCTTGCGATTTCTCATACTCTTCATGTTCATAAACATCGGTTAGTTCTCGGGGAATTGGTTTGGAGTACCACGTGTAATTTAAAAACCCAAGAATACGTTCTAATAAAAAGTCAAAAACAAGTATTCCTATAATGATATAAAATATGTGTGTTGGCGTCATATATATGCTTATCGTAAAATATTAATTAAAATTGCGTTGTCTTTTAGCTTCAAAAATTAGGACGGCAGCGCTTACTGAAACGTTCATGGAATCAATCTCGCCAGACATAGGTATAATAATGTTTGCTTTTGCAGCAGCTCTCATTTCTTCTGATAACCCTGTTGCTTCTGTTCCCACGGCAATGGCGCTCGAGGTGGTATAGTCTATTTTATCATAACGTTCACTACTTTGTAATGTCGCTGCATAAAGAGGAATGTTCTTTTGTTTTAAAAACGCTAGTACTTCTGCGGTGCTCGCTACAGCGTTAGGAACGGTAAAGACACAACCTACGCTAGACCGTATAACATTAGGATTGTATAAATCTGCCGTAGGGTTTGCGATGATCACAGCGTCCACCTTTGCTGCGTCTGCTGTTCTTAGAAGGGCTCCTAGATTCCCTGGTTTCTCGGTAGATTCTGCTACGAGGATTAACGGATTTTTTGTTAATCGCAGGTCAGATAATTGTTGTGATTTCGTTTTCGCGAAAGCGAGACAGCCTTCTGTACCACTTCTATAAGCCATTTTTTCATATACTTCTTCGGTAACTGAAATGATCTTTGGACGGGTATCGATCTCTAACTTTTTATACACATCATCTTCTGTAAATAGATCCTTAGCAAGTAGGATGGAACCGCAAATCAATAGCTGTTCGATTATAAAATTACCGCGTGTTGCTAAAAAAACTTCTCGTTGCCCTTCTATTATAAAAAGTCCTTCTTTTTTACGGGACTTACTTTTACGCTGCAGTTGCTCTACATGACGTACGATCGCGTTATGAGGACTAGAAATGTGTTTCATGTTACAAAAATAGGTTTTTCAACAAGATCATAACTATCTTTGAATACAAACTACACATATGAATTTTCACACCAGAAAATGGATCAAACCAGAAGACCTCAACCCTAATGGAACACTTTTTGGAGGTAGGTTATTGGAATGGATTGATGAAGAAGCGGCACTCTATGCAATTATACAACTGGAGAATCAAAAAGTCGTTACTAAGTTTATGAGCGAAATCAATTTTGTAGCCAGTGCAAAGACAGGAGATATTATAGAAATTGGGCTAAAGGTCAATAAATTTGGTAAAAGTTCCATTGATTTACAATGCATTGTGCGTAATAAAATGACCTACGCTACCATCATTACCATCGAAAATATAATTCTAGTTAATCTAGGGGAGGATGGAAAATCGGTGCCACATGGAAAAACGGAAGTAGAGTTTCAGCACGATCGAATGAAAAAGAAAGGTTTTGATACGGACTAAGAAATAGTTTTCAAATCTTCTTTCAAATCTTCTTTGAGATAGGCTTCTTCCATCCAGAAAGTTCCAAAAGGAACTACAGACATGGCGAGAACTATCAATAATTTTTTAAAGTTCCATTTTAATAATTGGCTTAATACAATAGCAACTACAACATAGCTTAAAAAGAGAAATCCATGAGCCATTCCCATAATTTTATTAGGCAATAAAACACCTCCTAAATATTTTAATGGCATGGTGAGAAAAAGAATGAATAGAAAAGAATAACCCTCTACTATAGCTAGGTATTTGAAGAATTTAAGCATATTTTGAATTTATTTATAAACGGTTGTTTAAAACGTTTTCTATGTAGGTAAAAAAAGGTATTATTTGACCTAAAGGTTAAACCTACTGCATAACAAACAATGTCAAGCAGTTTATAAGAATCTTGTTGGAACCCAATTCTAATTTTTATTGCGACACAAAAGAATTAAATCAAAATGATCCCATACAAAGGTAGATCAGAATATTTAGTTTAATCATTTTTTCACTCCTAAGGAATTGATAATTTTTTAATAGCGTTACCGGTGGTTCAAGTTTCTTGTGTGTTTTTCTTATTGTTAAAAATTGAAGCGTTAATTATCCTTGAAAATAGCATTCTCCCTAGTATTTTTACAAGATGGATAATAACCAATTACAAATTACGATTATAGGTGCTGGGGTAAGTGGTCTTACCGCTGCGATTACTTTGCAGAATGCTGGCTATAAAGTATCGGTATACGATGCAAACTCTTTTGTAGGTGGTCGCGTGAAAAGCGATCTACAAACAGGAATGATACTGGACCATGGCTTTCAAGTCCTATTAGACGCTTATCCAGCCGTGAATGAATTTCTTGATATTGAGGCTTTAAAGTTGCGTAAATTTGTACCAGGCTCTATGATATATATGAATGGTAAAACATATAGACTTGGCGATGCTTTTAGAAACAGGAGCTTTCTATGGAGTACCATTATGGCAGGAGTAGGTTCGTTAAAGGATAAGTGGTTGGTGTTCTCGCTTTCGCGAAAGCTAAAACAAAAATCACTTCAAGATATTTTTTCATCTCCAGAGACATCCACAAAAACCTATCTAGAAAACTACGGGTTCTCCACAAAAATGATTTCTAGTTTCTTCACCCCTTTTTATGCGGGCATATTTTTAGAAACGGAGCTGGCTACTAGTAGTCGCATGTTCGAATTTGTATTTAAGATGTTCACCGAAGGAAACGCAACCATACCAGAAGCCGGCATTCAAGCGATTCCTGAACAACTAGCTTCAAAATTACCATTAGGTTCTATTCATTTAAATCAGACCGTCAGCTCCGTGATAGGCAATGAAGTCACATTAGAGAACGGAGAGAAATTCCATTCAGACTATACGATAATAGGCACTATAGCCGGAAATATAGTTCCTAATTTACCTAAGGAAGACTTGTTGTGGCATCAGGTAACGGTTCTTTATTTTGAAACGGATCATACCGGTTTTGACGAGGCAATTATAGGCCTTATTTCAAATGAAGAAGTGTTGATCAACAATTTCCACTTTTTGCAAGATATTTTTGATCATCATAGAAATGTTATCAGCGTTACGGTTATTAAAAAACACCCACTCAATGATCTAAAATTAGCAGAACGTGTCATTAAGGAACTTAGGGAAGAAACAGGTATAGTAGCCACTGAGCTCGTCCAATTGTATCATATTAAAAAGGCATTGCCTCAATTGAACTCTTTGAATTATTGCATGACTGCGTCAGAAACCCAACTAACTGAAAATATATTTCTTGCTGGAGATCACTTAAGTAATGCCTCTCTGAACGCAGCAATGTTAAATGGTAAAGCTGCTGCGCAAGCTGTAGTGAGTAAAATTGAAAGTGGTGTACTGTTTTAAAGTTATTTAGGGCAAATGACATTGACCTAGAAAGCTTCCACAGATTTTTAAGGGGCACATCGATTGATGTGCTTGATCATCTTTTTCCTAATCAACAGATCTCAAAACTTGTACTAAATAGCATTTTTCGATCGGTATAATTCTTTGGTAACATGTTCTCTAATGCATATTCTTTTAAAACTTATGAATAATTTAGAAAAACCTTGTTATACTATATTTCGAGTTTTTTTTCTTTAAGAAAATCTGCTGCATTTAATTTTTTTCTACCAATTCTATTCGATCTTCTGTAATGAGAATTAGCTTTTGTTTATAAAGATTTCCCAGCGCTTTCTTGTACGATTTTTTACTCATATTTAAGTGAAAACGTATAGAGTCAGGGGTACTTTTATCAGTGACTAAAAGATACCCTTGCGGACTTTTTTTTAACTTATCTAAAACTCTTCTTGCATCTGTATCAATTACATTTAGAAAGCCTTGAGGTTTTAATGAAACATCTATTTTACCATCTTCTCTTATGTTTTTTATATAACCAGTAACTTCCATGTTTTCTTCTAAATCAGTAAACACCTCGTTTCTATATAGCAATCCTTCAAACTCATCTTCTATTAAAACAGTATATCCCAATGGTGTTTCTGTCTCAATAATTAAGTGCACTTTATCTCCTATTTGTAAATCCATTAGGGTATTTTTTTGTTTTTTTAACGAGTTCGTGTTTTTGGTTCCTTGTGAATCGAAGAAACAAAATTAGTAAACAAATCACAAATAGAAAATTCCAGTTGTGTTTTTTTATAGCAAGTAAAATAAGTAAGAAATTATAAATAACTAAAGTTGAATTACTTTTATTTAGAACAACAGCAATTTTCGTAGTTTTTCTAGATTTAAACGCACATAAACAGCAAATTTTATCTATCCAATCCTATGACATGCGGCGGTGGACAGCTTTGTTGTCAAAAGATGTTTTCGTTTGTGATGATTTCCAAAAGGCTGATGTAAAAAATGTTTCTTGTTATTTTTTTTGTTGATGTATGGAGAAGTAGATAGGCTAGCTTTTAAACTCTCATGTTGTCTAGTCATAGACACTTTATATATGTTCCTAGTAATTTTTAAACCTATCATAGACAAGAAATCATTTTCTATTATTTTACGATTGTTTTTTTTGCTTTATGGATACTTGGGATTTATTTAATCCGATTATAGCTGTAATTTCAATTTGAATCAGAATGTCTTATAACGCTCAGGCAGCAGCAAATTAGTAATGAAATATTTTTTATCACTTAAAGTCTGGTGCTTAAGAACTTTAAAGGACCACATCAAACGGGGCTCTTTTAGTGCTGTAAGAATGCTTTTAAGTATAAAATTTTTAATTATTTTATACTCTTCGTATCCATCTTACTTCATAACAGGATGAAGTTTTATAGCAAGTTTTATTTTTTAAAGTAAATAGAAAATTCAACAATATACGTCCACCATTTCATAGACTTTCAAAGAAAACGTACTTTGCAATTTATAAATAAAATCATGTCAGATACATCTCAATTATTAGAAGAAAGATCAGGAAACACTTGTGAGCTTTGTGCCGCCGCAGATACTCTAGAAGTGAAAGTACATCTTGATATTTATAAGGTACCTGATTCACCTAAAAACGTCAAGGATACTGCTGTACTAGCCTGTGAGACCTGCAGGAAGCAGCTAGAAGATGAAAGTCTTGTAGATCCCAATCACTGGCGTGTTCTTAACGATGCGATGTGGAGTCCCGTTCCTGCTATACAAGTGGTTGTTTATCGCATGTTAGATCAATTGCGACCAGAAGGCTGGCCAGTGGATCTTATAGAAATGATGTATATGGAAGAGGAAACAAAAAAATGGGCAGAAGAAGGGATCCAGCGCGGTCCTAAAATTATTCATAAGGATGTCAATGGTAACATTCTTCATAGAGGCGATAGCGTAGTAATTATTAAGGATCTGGATGTGAAAGGCTCTAGTCTTATTGCAAAACGTGGAACAGCTGTACGTAATATTTCTTTAGTTCATGATAATGCAAATCAAATAGAAGGTAGAGTAGGACCTACTCAAGTAGTTCTCTTAACTCAGTATGTGAAGAAAACTTCTAAGGAAGACTAATGGAATTGTAGTTTGAAACAGCATCAAGAGGCACTAGGTATAGCAAATAGTAGTACAGCATGATGATATTTTGGAAAGTCAATCTTAATTCTCCTTTCCTGCAACACTGCGGTCTTTTCTCATGACTCTAATACAAGATGAATTACATAATAGTGATCAATTAACTTAAAAACCCTAAGATCATACTTCTAATACAAACGTTGCAGGGGATACCACAAATCAACCCCTTTTAATTGAAGCGGTTTTTTCTTAGCAGAAAGTCCCTAGTTTTGGTATGTTAATGATCGATTTGCACCTAAAATGCAAGGGTATGGAATGATGTTGGGGATGTCATTTGCTTCGTTTACAAAGGCTATGGGTTTATTGCTTTTTTATGTTACTGCTCTCGCAAAAATGTAGATGTAATTCTAAAATTTTACATAAAGATCGTTCTAAAGAGTTTGCTAAACGCTTTTTTGAAAGTGCGTTTTTATCTGTAAAGTTTGTAGGTGTTATGTATTCAGTTCTCTTTTTAAATAGAATTACAATGGCGTTGTAGATATTTTAAAAGTATTTTACTTATGGATATTCACCATTCAAGTTTTTATCGTCAGCGATTATTTCATTACAAATTATTCTATTCCTACTTTCTAACAAGCATTATGGAACTTCACCTATTCGCATGATTAAATCGCTAAAAGCAGACA
The DNA here is from genome assembly GCF_047636915.1 of Nonlabens sp. Taxonomy (GTDB): domain Bacteria; phylum Bacteroidota; class Bacteroidia; order Flavobacteriales; family Flavobacteriaceae; genus Nonlabens. Next base: position 9,298 of record NZ_JBLIGN010000006.1, read on the forward strand.
TATAACTAGCCGTTGTTATGTCATTCGTAACGCAACGCCTCGATAGGATCAAGTTTTGCTGCTTTTACGGCTGGTATGACACCAGAGAAAAATGCGATTATTATAGACGTTATTGTTGCTGCGATGATTGCCGTCCACGGAATTTCAAAAGGAATTTCAAAATAAGAGGAAACCCCATAACCTATCAACATGCCTAATAAAATACCTAATATACTTCCGTACTGACTAATAAGGAAAGTCTCTATAAAAAACTGTAAAGAAATGGTACTGCGTTTTGCGCCTAGTGCCTTTCTAACGCCTATTTCCCTTGTACGTTCTGTAACAGAAACCAGCATAATATTCATTAGGGCAATAGAAGAACCAAAAATAGTAATTAAACTAATAATTATCGCTGCGATACTAAGAGCGTCACTTATTTGATCAATAGAAGAAATCAATTGATCGCTTTGGGTGATGCCAAAATTGTCTGCTTCTTGGGGTGAGAGTCCTCTAATATTACGCATTAAAACGGTAGCTTCTCCTTTTGCTCGGTCTATAAAGTTTTTATCAAAAACTTTAACACTAAGATTGTAATTGATATTGGGTTGCGTATAAATACCGCGTGCCACATCTATAGGAATAAGTACTCTTAAATCTATATTATTACCGAAGGTAGATCCTTTTTCTTCTAGTACTCCTACTACGGTAAATTTATTACCACGCACGCTCAAGGTTTTCCCTAATGGATTCAAACCTTCAAAAAGCTCTTCTCCCATATCACTACCAATAAGGCAGACTTTAGAATTATTTGAAATATCTAACAAAGAAAACATGCGTCCTCGACTAAGTTGAACACCCGCATTTTCTGCATAATGTTGGTTCACGCCAGCTATGATAACTTTAGGTTTTGTTTTACGTCCTTCGCTCTTAACCTCTGCGGTACTAGTTGCTTGAAAAGTAACACCTACTTGGGTTAAAGCTGTCTTGTATTTATTTTCAAACTCTCTTACCTGTCGGTATTTGATAATAGGATTTACAACGGTACGCCGGTTGCCACCGCGACGCTCTATACTGAGCTCGTATTGCTGTATATAAAACGTATTTGTTCCTATCTCAGAAAAACCATTAGTTAACGTAGAAGAAAGGGCATTAACAGCACTTAAAATGCCTACTAAGGCGGTAATACCTATAGCTATGATAATAATGGTGAGTATGGTACGCAGCAACTGACCTTTAATGTTTTGTTGTGCGATACTGATATTTTGGCGTAGTAATCCTATCATGAAAAGTAATACCCGTTTAAGGTTAAAATGTCCCAGAAATAAATAGAATCGGTTTTTCTAGTAAACATAAAAAAGACTTCCGTTAGGTTTTATTTTTTAACGATAACTATTTTGAAAAAGAAACGATTTATATGCCAGGTTTTGATGTTGTACGCTTGTTGGACTTAGAAAACCATTTAAAGTTACAAATTCTTCCAGTAAATTATTGTTATAATAAAATTACTTTAGGAACAGAAGTTATTTAACTGTTTATATTTGCAAGTTGAACAACTATTATGGCACAGAAACCGTCAATTCCTAAAGGTACTAGAGATTTTAGCCCGCTAGAAGTACAGCGCAGACAATACATTATGAAGAAGTTTCAGCGTCATTTTGAGCTGTACGGATTCATGCCCATTGAAACGCCTAGTTTTGAGAATTCTGACACCTTGATGGGTAAATATGGAGAAGAGGGTGATCGATTGATATTTAAAATATTGAATAGTGGCTCCTACCTAAATAAGGCGACTTCAGAATTTTTAGAAACGGGAAAAGAAAATCAATTGACTTCGCAAATTGCTAACAAGGCACTGCGTTACGATCTTACCGTACCTTTTGCTCGTTATGTAGTACAAAACCAAAATGATATTACGTTTCCATTTAAACGCTATCAAATGCAAAACGTATGGAGAGCAGATCGCCCTCAGAAAGGACGTTTTAGAGAGTTCACACAATGTGATGCAGATGTAGTAGGTAGTAATTCCCTTCTCCAAGAAGTGGAGCTCGTTCAACTATACGACACTGTTTTTACAGATTTAGGGTTAAAAGCCTGCACGATTAAAATCAATAACCGTAAAGTTCTTGCGGGTATTGCAGAGGTAATAGGTGCAGAGGATAAACTCATTGATTTTACTGTTGCACTTGATAAGCTTGATAAAATAGGGAAAGAAAAGGTGCAAGAAGAAATGTTATCTAAAGGAATTGATCAACAAGCCATCCATCTATTAGATCCTGTTTTTTCACTTTCTGGTTCTTATGCAGAGAAAATTTTAAGCATGAAAAAGCTGCTTATAAATTCAGAGATAGGATTAAAGGGAATTGAAGAATTGGAATTTATAAATACTTCGATCACTCAAATGCCTTTAAAAACTGCTGTTCTGGATTTAGATATTACTCTTGCTCGTGGTTTAAATTATTATACAGGTTGTATTTTTGAAGTTGCTGCGCCAGAAGGTGTTGCTATGGGTAGCATAGGTGGTGGCGGTCGTTATGATGATCTCACTGGGATCTTCGGACTCAAAGAAGTAAGTGGTGTAGGAATCAGTTTTGGGCTAGATCGCATCTATTTAGTTTTGGAACAATTAAATCTGTTTCCAGATTCTGTAAGAGCAGGCGTAGAGGTCTTATTCATTAATTTTGGGAAGACAGAAGCTCAGTACTGTGCGAGTTTGTTATCTCGTTTTCGCGAAAGGGGAATCAAAACAGAACTCTATCCAGATGCTGTAAAAATGAAGAAACAAATGAGCTATGCAGACCGCAATGGGATTCCTTATGTAATTTTGGTGGGTGAAGACGAAGTAGCTACGGGTAAATTAAAGCTTAAAAAAATGAGTAGCGGTGAGCAGTATTTGCTCACTCCAGAAGAGATTGTTTCAAAACTGTCTTAAAGTACATTTAAACTTATATAAGCAACAAAGGCCGTTGAAAATGAGTCAAACGTTGTGATCTTTTTTGGACTAATGAATCAATAAAGACCACCGCTAAATCAAATGATTTCGATTCAACTTCCTTTTCACCTTAATGATTTTGGTGTTTTTGTCAAAAAATATTTGTGGAGTCTTATAATAGCTTAGGTGGCTGTTTTTCTTATTGTTTTCCTCTGCATTTTAATATTAGACGTTCTAATCTTCAACTGAGAAAAAAATTGTATCCAGTTGCTTCCATCATGATTTTGAGTAGGCATTCTATTTATTTCTTGATATCTTGCTAATCGACCGGTAAGCCATTTTTTTTTTTGTTCCAAATGTGCGCTCTACTTTGGATTTCATTTAACTAATTAATTTATTGAATTTTTTCCAACCTGTTAATGGTTTTTTCTAGTGCGTTTTTTTTCAGAATATGATTTTTAGATTTTGTTGTTTGAGTAGTTCCACATTTTTTTTTCACTCTTACTTTTTATCATCTTTTAATGAGATGCCTTTTGGTAAACCTATACGTTACTTTTTCTAGTATATCTCCAAAATGTGCTATTTCCTTTTACTTGCTGTAGAGGTTAGGATTCCTAATACCCGGCATAAGTTATCAGTTACATGCTCCTTTTAATTCCGAAAGGGTATGTACCTCCTTTCTTAACCATGTTCTATCTTCATCTACACCAGCAGCATACTGTTAATTTACACTTACCCTACTTTTCTGCGATCTTCGGTTGCCTTATGTTGGTGTTTTCTTTTAGTCGAAGTGGAGTGCCGATAACTCTTGCGTCTGTTATAATACTTTTCTTAACAATGATATTGTGAGCTTCTAATTGTACAGGGATGGTACTGAATAATCTCATAAAGGTTTTGGTTTTAGTTAGTACAATTCTTAACTACTACGTGTACTACGGTCGGTCACTACTTTGTCTATAATCATTTCATAGCAATCAAGGAAAGGGTACGGTCCTTTAACTTATCTTCTATTTCGTAATCACTTCATCCATACCAAGCTTGTTAAAGATACCTTTTGAATAATAGCAAACCGCTATAGCAAGGCTTATCTAGAACACTTTTACCTCTTGAATAATTAGCATTTATGATTTTTTTGATGTTATCCCAATCGATAAGAGCATCTATTAGGCTTTTATTTTTTTTTCTTGATGAAAAATCATAGGTAGTGTCTACTAATACGGGATTCTCTGTCGTTTTGTAAATTAAAAATAAGTTTAATACGCTATAATACAGTTAATTAAGCTGTTTTAAAGACATTTTTTAGGGGAGACCTTGCAACAGTTTTTAGTTACTTAATGATCACTTTACGTGTTTGTATACCACAATTAGTGGTTAATATCACAACGTAAGTACCCCTAGGAATATTTGTGGTGTTTAACGATATGTCTCCAATTTGATATCCTACATTCCAAGTTTGTATTTGCTGACCTAACATGTTATTAAGAGTGACTTTTTCTACACTTATATTATGTCCTTTCACAATGTTTAATACACGTCTATCAGAAGGTGTATAAATCAGCAGGTCACTTGCTAGATGACCTACATTTTCATTGCTCAAAGCAGTTGGATCTTCAAATACTATTGAATACCGTGTGGTATTAGTTCCAACTGCTAGACTTGGACTCGTATAATCTCCACTCCTTAAATTTGTATAGGTTGCTAAAACTGCATCTTTTAAGAAAATTTGTTGTGTGGGATCTACATTTTGTACCTCGTCTAATTTAATAGTTATGCTACCTATAGAACTAAGTTTTATCATTAACGGTAGTTCGTAGTTCATATTTAGAGCATCTATGCCTTGAATAGTTAGGTAATCGCTTCCCAAAATAAAAGCCATATCTTCATTTTGTTGGTCGACTTGAATACCATCAAACGCGTGGTCATAATTCATACTAGCATTAGGATCGATAGTTAATAATAACTGGCGGTGTATCTCACTAGCGCAATCAAACCCCAATCTAATTTTAGGTCTAACATCACTAAAACTGTTGTAGTCTGAATAAACAGTGTTGGCCGCATCGCTATCTGGAGGAGATATAAATAAACTACTTCCTAAGGCTCCAATTACAAATTGTCTTTGGTCGTTTCTAAAGCTTATCGCCCCATTAGAAATTCCTGTCACAAAGAATCCTTGTGCAACCGGTACAAAACGTTCTGGGCGTTTTGTAGCGATGCCACCTTGATTGATATCTGGGCTAGAAGTTCCTAATGTTGCATTTACGACACCGCCTGAGAAGTTGTACATAGCATAACCACCTTGATAATCTGAAATAAGATGACTATTTCCACTACAATGTTCCCAAAAGTATAAGGTGCCATTGAGGTTGGGATTGTCTGCAAGGAACTCATTAGCGTCCAGTGAACTAGCATAAGGATTACCTATCAAATAATCATTTCCAATACTGATGGGAAGGTCTATATCGCCATTGTTAGGTTTCCCTTTAAAAATATAGTTTTGATCTGTAATGGAACCTGTTCCTTTCATGGTGTATCCTTCACCAGCATTCATAGCTCCATAAGGTCCTGAATACTGCCAGTTAGAGTAAGTGCCACTTGCTAGGTTGCCATATTTATACAACCATTTTCCGGAGATAGTAGCCGCATTGGTTGCATCTCCTATGGAGCCATTACTTATATTTCTATTGGTCCAGTTTAAATCTCTAGGAGGGTCTACTAGTGTACCATCTTTCATAACGTCAGCTAAAGTATAACCATTGTTAATGTTGTTTTCTATAGTGATACTAACCGGAGAAGACCAGTAGTTGTAATTATATATATTGCCAGTTCCTTGTTGATCTCTTTCTATAAATCCAGTAGTAGTAGTCATCAAATCACTGTTTGTTGTTTGTACTAATTGAGACGCTCCTTTAAGATCGATAGAACCTTGAAGATCAAGTATATGGGTGATAGTAAGACCATGATCGTTATCTACATTCAGTTGATCACTTTCTACAAATAATCCTAATAAAGTAACATTAGAGTTTGCAATGGTAATTTCATTACTCGTTTTGACAATATTCCAATTAATTTTCTCCACACTACCGTTAATTACTCTGGTACTTCCCGGTGTAAATAAGAATATCCCATTATTCCAGCTAGAAGGGTTTTCCCAGTTTCCTGTTCCTGAAGAAATATAAGGAAGTGGAGCTGTTTGAGTTTTTAATTCAAAGTAATTTTCATTTGCCATTCTACCGTATCCTTTATTTCCAGATTCATCATTCAATGAAGTTCCAATAAAGCTATTCATACTGTAATAAGCTTTTAAAGTATCCCAGTTTAATCCAGCAATATCATTTTTAGTAATGGTGTTGGGGATAATTGATCCACTCACTAGATTAGAATTTTTTTCTATCTCCTGATTCATAATAAACCTAATCTGATCTTGTGACAAGGCTATATCCCATATCCTTATCTCGTCTATTTCACCATGAAAATGATCATAAGCGATTTCATCTTGATCTATTCTTGCACCTATCCCTACTATGTTTTCGTCAGGAATAGCTGCCGAAAGTGTAGCTTGACTATCCAATACACCATCAATATAAATTTTTGCTATATGGTTATTATAGGTTACTGTTATCTGTACCCAAACACCATTATCTAATGCTGTATTTGAAATCATTTCCTCTAAAGTATTACTATTCCATCTTAATGTGATGCGATTGTCAGTTCTAAGGGATAGTTGGAAACCTGAACCATTGGATCTTTTGGCGACGATGGTCCTTTCTGTATTAGTGCAATTACTTCCTTGGCTAAGAATCCAAGTACTTGCAGAAAATCTGCTTCCTAATACTTGTGGCCCATCAATAACAATATGATCATCTATACCATCAAAATAGACACTTCTATCATCAAATTCCACTTCTGATATACCTAATGTAAAGTATTTAATACCGTCAAAGTTGTAGGAAGCTCTTTCAAAGTCTCCATCGTTATAAAAGATTCTAGTTTCCAGATTTGTGTTAAAATTTTCATCATCTGCAATCATCAGTACATACTCTCGATTTGTCGTTAATGCGGGGAGACCAGAAAAATCAATGCTTGCTACTCTAACCTCGGTTGTGGAGATATCAGTTGTCGTATTTTCTTCAATTTTCCATACACGATTCACTCTCGTAATATTTGTTCGAACTGCGTTTGCTATACCTATATCGTGGTTTATAACGTTGCGATATGCATTTAAATCTTCGCCATTATGTCCCCAAAAAAGAAAGTCTTTGTCATTATCAAAACGCTCTGCATTTTGAGTTCCTAAGTCTTCTACACGGTTTAAACCTATCGCTACTACGCTCGTTGAATTTTCACTTTTAGATTGCTTCTGTATCAAATCAGATTTATTATCTTTTCCTATAGCGGTTACATCAAAGTTAAATAGGGTGTTTGAAGAGTAGCTCCAAATGATTTGATCATCAGAATCTAAGTAATCCCAGTCTGCTCTGTGATCATCTAAAGTACTTGTTGGGTTATGAAGGGACACGCCATTTTTAATAGCTAAATAGGAATAGATTCTTTGCTGAACCGCATCTGACTTTCTATCTCTATAACTAAACACTTCCGTAATTTCACCATTTAAATGAGTTTCCAATGGGAACCCATTTAGTTGTTGACGTCCAGTACCTAAGTAATAAGGTTTGTTTGTGAAGCTGCAAAAAATTAAAGTATCTCTAGAAACTTCGGTGACACCCGTTAGGTTATCTATTTTACGACCGTTTAAATAGATTTCTGTTTGATTGTTATTAGGATTATTTTTTACATTTAAAATATGTACATCGTCAAAAGTTCTTGTTGCGTGTGAAAATGATCTTCCATAGCTGTCATCGGCTAGATCTGTTTCTGAAACAGTCCCTATGCTATGCGCAATAACTTCATTATCATATCTTGCTGAAATGGGCCCCCAGCCTAATCCAGAAGGATCTTTTGATGGGTTGACAGGAGCACATTTAGCCCCTATAAGCATAGTTTCGCTCGCAACCGCTCCTGTCATATCTAAAGTACTTCGCACTACAATCCAGTAATCGTTAGAGTTATATCCACCCTTGCCACGAATGTGTTGTTGCTGTGATCTATCAAAAACAACAGAAGGGTTGAAGTTGACATTATTAGACACATTGTTAGCATAAACAGGCGCATTTGCTGCTATTTCAAATGCATCATTATCTAATGCTTTATCTTCCCATAATGGCAATACCGAACCGTCAGTAGAAGGTATATTCTGAGATTTGAGCCATAAGGTAAGATTATCGTTCACGTTTGCGGGTCCATCAGCTGCAACATCAGGTACTGTTTTTCTTCCCGTAATTATAATATTATCAAACAAAACTCCGTCATCAGTGTTTGAACCGTTACTGGCAAATGAGATTCTAAATCGTATGTTGGAATGGTTTGATACCGATACGGGAAGTATATGACTGGCTACTTCAAATCTACTTAAAGAACTATCTAGGTTAGAGCTATCTCCACTCCAACTACCAAATCCATTTACGTCCGAATCATTATACCAGTTGTTACCAGAAGTGATCGATCCTAGCGTAGTCCAAAAAGAACCCCCATCAGTGGTGTATTGAATTCTCATGCCATCATCTACATCGTTGGTGTTTGTTCTAAAATCTAAATAGAATTTGAGATCTGTATATCCTAGAGTATTAATTATCGGGCTAGTAATTGTGGCAGAAGCGTTGTTAGGAAAATTGTTCCAGCTACTCGTATACCAATAATCACCTTCCCCTTTTTCATTTGCTACTTTCCCCAGGCTAAATTGAAAGCCTCCTACACCTGTGTTTGTGGAATACCATCCAGCAGGTCCGTTATCAAAATTTTCATAGTACAAGGTGGTTATAGGTGAAGCTGAAGCTGTTTTGTTATTAAATTTATATGTTGTCTTACTTGTGTTATTTGAGGTGTATTCCTTACTCGCATTACTTAGTTCATAAGTTGCTTTGGTAAGTGAATCAGGGAGCGTTTCAGGACCGCTAGATTTAATGCTTTTTAAATATTGAGAGGTATCCTTTAAATCCCTTGTATTATTTTTAGTTATTGAAACAGAAATACCAGTTGAATCTAAATGTGAAGAACCCGTATTCTGAATGGTAAAAGTTTCTGATGGGATCGAAATGTTAGCTGCTGAATCAAAATCAGTAGCATCTGTGGTTTTGTGTGTATAGTTATTTCTAGATACAGTGACCTCGTTACCCATATTTACGTAATTAGAATAAGGGGTAACCTTGTCATAATTATTTTTGGATAAGTTACTTAGGTTAAAAGTTTTAAAATTATTTTGATAAAGCTTTTGGTGCCCTTTGAAATTAACGGTCAGGTTATTTGTTTGAGCGTTGAGTGTACCTGTTATTAAAGTTATTACAATGAAAATTCTAGATTTTTTAGCAGTTGACAGAGCATATTTTTTCATGGAAACTAAATTTTATTCATCTCGCAAAGTGAAGTTAGCCGTCAATAATCGATACAATATGTACTTTAACAGTTTTATCGTTAAAAAGACATGTTTTTATGTAGTTCATAGATGTTTATTTTCAAACAATATATTTTAATAATAATAAAAGTCATTTCAATGATTAAAGTCAATCATAGACCCATTTTTTGTTCACATAAGGTGAGGTGAAATTTGAGTTTCTAGGAGAGTAGAATACGTCTATCTATCCTATCTTATAGTTACGTGTGAAAATGGACAAAGTAACTTTAAAGCAATTGGCAGATGTATTAAATTATTCTATTTCTACTATGTACAAATAATTAAATGATAAGGAAGAAATAAGTTTTGACACAAAAATAAAAATAGTGGACACACCAAAAAAAATAGGAGACCAGCGGCTCAAAAACTTATTAAGGTTAAATGCTGCTATCGCTGTTATTATTCCTGATATTAAGAATGATTTCTTTGCTCTAGTCTTAAAAGGTTGGAAATAGGCTACAACAGAGAATAATTAAAGAAAAATAAGGGGGTTTTCAAATGAATTATATGTGAAGGAGGTCGCTTATTTATCGACTCTTAAAAAAGAATCTATTGATGGATTTATTATTACAGTAGCAAATAGGGGCACAAGAATTAGAAAAACACGATCATTTTTATGATATCATTGATTATGGAATCCCTTTAGTAATGTTTGATAGAGTAGTTGAAGATCTTGAATGTGATTAAATGATTAATGATGAATTTCTGTCTTGTAGCAGAGCAGTAAATTTTTTATTGAAAAGTAGTGACCGTGATATGTGCATTTCCAGCACTATTAATGCATCTGGTGTTGATAAATTAAGAGAAGAAGGAATTAGAAATAGTATCAGTAAGCAAGAAGGTGTAATTTTAATATTGTGACAGCAATTGACTAAGAAGAATATTCCAAATGAATCTAGAATGTATTAAAGCATGATGGAATCCAGTGTATTAAGACACTTCATCAAGTAGCAGGGGTATTAGCATTAAACAAAGCTCGTGAATTGGGCATAAGGTTTTATGAGAAGCTTCAGTTAATCTGTTTCTGTAATGATTTTCTTTTAAATCATTCATATCCTAAAAGGACTATTATAGATCAACAGGCAAGTTAAAAAGGAAATAAGTCGTTTATCAGAGTGTTATTTTTTTTGAACAGTACAGACATTATTAAAATTACGCAGTTCACACTTTAAAAAGCTTTTTATTGAAAAGTGGAACTACTGGTAATCAAAAAAGCCCCTATCAAATGATAAGAGCTTTGTAGCGTGGGGCGGGCACGATCCGCCGACCTCAGCATTATGAGTGCTGCGCTCTAACCAACTGAGCTACCACGCCAATACGCTAAAACAGCTGTTGTTTTAGCGGGTGCAAATATACATTTTTTTATTTTTTTATTCCAAACCTAACTGATTTTTAATTTTGATTAATTTTCTTTTTTCAGGACAGAAATTATGTACTATATTGCCGTAAAAGTTATTTTAATGCAAGACCCGATCAAATTTGACCTTGAATTTCCTATTCAGGCCTCTCCGACTTTATTGTACCAGCATATAGCGACTCCTTCTGGAATGTCTGAATGGTTTGCTGATAATGTGAACAGCCGTGGTGAATATTTTAAATTCATTTGGGATGGACAAGAAGAAAAGGCAAAAATTATTAAAAGGGTATCTGGTGAAAGAGCTCGTTTTCAGTGGGACTATGATGAAGACACAAAAAAATATTTTGAACTTAGGATTGAAGTAGATGAAATAACCAAAGACGTTTCATTAATGATCACTGACTACGGAGATGATGACGATGAAGTAGAAGAACAAAAAATGTTTTGGGAAAATCAAGTAAGTGCTTTAAAAAAGGTGTTAGGATCTAGTTAGTCTACTAATAAATATTTAATTTTAAGCCCTAAATAATAGGGCTTTTTTTATGGTAATAATCAATCAAGAATTTTTAGAAGAACAAACGGCAGTTATACCTTATAACAACAGAGGTACCTTTTATGGTGACGGAGTTTTTGAGACGCTGAGGTGCTATAAGGGTAAAGCATTACTTTTTGAAGAGCATTATTTCAGATTGATGTCGAGCATGCGAATTTTGCGTATGAATATACCAGATTTTTTCACACCAGAATTTCTGGAAGAAAGTATCATGGGATTGCTTCAAAAACAAGGTCTAAATAAGGATCATGCCAGAATAAGAATTACGGTGTGGAGAAAGTCTGGAGGTTTCTATACACCCAAAGATCTGTCGGTTAATTACTCTATTTCTTCAACAATTTTACCGTCTAAATTTAAAAATGTAACCAAAAAAGAAATAGATCTTTTTAAGGATCATTTTGTTTACGGCTCCATGTTGAGCAGCCTAAAATCTACAAATAAAGCAGTTAATATTCTAGCTGGTATTTATGCTGTGGAAAATGAATACGATGATTTATTTTTACTTAACCAAGATAAAATGGTAGTGGAAGCTATTTCTGGAAATGTATTTTTGCGTAATGGAAATGTGATTAAAACACCACCTATATCTGATGGATGTTTAAATGGTATAATGAGGGCTCATATCATAAAACAATTTAAAAAAATGCTCAATTATGAATTTAACGAGGAAACAATTACCCCTTTTGAATTGCAAAGAGCTGATGAGATTTTTGTTACTAATATTATAAATGGGGTGCAAAGCGTTACTAAATACCGCAAGAAAAGCTATGAGACTGACACAGCAAATGAACTTCTACAAATGCTTAATGATACCTTCTTTGATTAGTTGAGTAGCACATGATTTGTTGACTTGTAATACGTTTGTTTATCGTTTGTTAGTGACCTAGTAAATAGTTCTTTTTAAGTAAAATAGTTGTTTTAGATGTATTGAACTCTTCGTTTAACTCAACTAATAATACAACACAAATTGTGGTAGGGTACTTTTATTTTTTGAATCAGTAAAACTCTTGAATGCTTTTTAAACACAGATGTAACTAGAAGTCATATACTTTATGGCAAACAGATGTTACGTTTTGGTTTTAATTTTCAATTCAAGATGAAGTTGAGGTAAGAGATGATATCATATACCGAAGATTTTTTAAAACATATATGGTTTTCTCCGTTCTTTTCAATCCGCATGTGGTATAAAGGGCATTGATTAGAATTTTTATTATTCGGCACTAGAATCCATCAGTAGGTATTTTTAACTAGCTATTATCAATAATTACTTGCAGATTATGTTAATTTTTTTGATAATGAAGATACGCAGTAGCTTATTTCTGTTTGATCCATAATAAAAAAGATCAGGATATTTTTACTATTTGGAATCTACCAGTTCCTTTTTAGTAACGTATCGGTCTATTTTGAAATACTATCAAAATAAATAAAAATTTTTTCTTCCTTTTGTATTAAGGTAGATACAACTTATTTCAAAGTAGGTTGGGTAATCATGCCTAATTGACCGAGACATGACAATAATCTTTGATTTTAGGGTATTATATATTTGTTATCTGGTTTTTTCAAGATGTATTTTATTGGTTCTAATATGCATCTAAAACCGCTAAACAAACGCGGATTAGTTATAAGAAGGGTTCTCGGGTGCGTTGGACCACAATTCATATTCACCGCCTAAATTTTTCATTTTTTTCTTCCATATGTCGTGCATATTATCGGATAAAATATTTTCGCTATCCGTGTTTTCTACCACTATCCAAGAATGGGATTCTAGTTCGTTTTCTAATTGCTTGCGCTCCCAGCCAGAATAACCTAAAAAGAACTTAATTTCTTGACCGGTTATAACGCCACTATTTAGTAATTGACTCACAGCGTGAAAATCTCCGCCCCAATAGATACCGTCCTCAATTAAATGTGATTCTGGAATTAGATTTGGAATGTTGTGAAGGAAGTATAAATTATCTATATCCACTGGTCCACCTTGATAAACTTCAAGCTTTAAAGAAATTTCTGGAACCAATTGATCAAGTGTATAATCTAGTGGCTTATTTAGAATAAATCCTACAACTCCTTCTTTGTTAAATTCCGTGAGTAAGACCACCGATCGTGAAAACGAATCATTTCCTATAATGGAAGGCTCAGAAACTAAAAGGCTTCCTCTCTCGGGTGTTATATTTTTCATAAGCTGCTATTAATAATTAAACATAATAAAAATTTATGAATATTACAATTGTTTTTATAGGATAGCTAGAAAAACTGAATAAACTGCTTTCATAAATGGTTAAAACTAAAAAGCCCCAATCTTAAACGAGTTAAGTTGGGACTTTTAAATGCTTCAACTAATTGAAATTAGTTAACGGCTTTTTGCAAATCACTTCCTGCTTTGAATTTCACAACTTTTTTTGCAGCAATTTTGATAGTTTTTCCAGTTTGTGGGTTTCTACCTTCTCTTGCTGCTCTTTTAGAAACTGAGAAAGAACCAAATCCCACTAAGGAAACTCTGTCGCCTTTTTTAAGAGATCCTTCTACGTTTCCTAAGAAAGATTCTAATGCCTTTTTAGCTGCTGCTTTTGAAATCCCAGCATGCTCTGCCATTCCTTCGATTAAATCTGTTTTGTTCATAATTGAATTTAAATTAATGTTGGTTAAACTAAAACGTGAAGCAAATTTATACGGAATATGCGACCACACAAGGATTCCCACATAAATCTCAATAATTTGTTCATAAAACTAATAAATTGTTAATAACTATATGCTTTTCAAAGAGGTTTCTTCTCAAGCCACGTCAAATATAGCATTTTCAGCAAAAGAATATCCATTCAACAGATCTTTTACTTTCATGCGTTTTTTGTTTGGTAATTGTATTTCTTCGATTTCTAGCATGTTTTTACCACAGGCAACGATCATCTTATTGTTTTCTATAACAAAACTTCCAGGCTTCATTTTATGGTCCTTTTCAATAACACGGCTTTTATGAATCTTCACTATCAGTTCTTCTTTATCAAATAATAATGATTTTGCCACAGGATATGGAGAGAGACCTCTAATGAGTGCATCTATAGCAGCAGCACTTTTTGTAAAATCTATAAGGGTATTCTCATTATTTAGTTTAGGCGCTTCTTTTAATTCAAAGCTGTTATTTTGTAGGGAGGTTGCAACTGGACCAGCTGCTATCTTATTTACGGTTTCTAAGCTTAATAAGGCTCCCAGTGTCATCAATTTACTGTAAAGGGTACCTACGGTATCTACTGCTTCAATAATTGTCTCTCGATTAGAGATAATAGCTCCAGTGTCAATTTTATCATCTATAAAGAAAGTGGTTACACCGGTAGTTTTTTCTTGATTTATAATGGCCCAATTGATGGGAGCTGCACCTCTATATTGTGGTAATAAACTGGCATGTAGATTAAAAGTACCTAATTTGGGCATGTTCCAAACAGCTTTGGGCAACATTCTAAAGGCAACAATGACTTGAAGGTCTGCTTGAAAGGAAGCGAGTTCTTTTAAAAAATCTTCTGATTTCAAGTTGTTTGGTTGTAATACGGTAAGACTATGAGCTATTGCGTATTTTTTTACATCACTCTCATTGATCTTTCTACCTCTTCCAGCTGGCTTATCTGGAGCGGTAACCACTGCTACAATTTCGTGATGTGACTTATGTAAGGTATGGAGGACTCCAGTTGCAAATTCTGGTGTTCCGAAAAATACTATTTTTAAGGAATTATTCATTGATCGTATATTTATTGTTGCTGGTTATGTTCACTTTCCCTTGCTCTAATAATGTTTTAAGATGAGCAACTACAACTTTTTTATCTATATTTATTTGTTGAGTTATCTCATTGCTATCTAGCGGTTGACTTTGTAATGCGCTAAGTATTTGGTGCTCAAAAGCAGTCCTACTTCCTGTTTTAATGCAATTGCTACAATGACCACAGTCCTTAGGTATTTCTTCGTCAAAGTATTCTAGTATCATTTTATTGATACAAAGGTCTGTATTAGTAACTAGTTTTACCAAAGCTTTCAATTTTTCTAACCGGAGTGTATTCTGTCTTTCCAGTTCACGCGAGAACCTATTAATGGTGCGCTCATCATCTCTGGGGATTAAATAAGTAATTTGTAGATCTGTATTTGTGATAGTTGCTTCTATCAGTTCCTGTTCTTGGAGGAGTTGTAAAGTTTGATTAACGTCATCTTCACTTGTATTACTGCGTGTGGCAACTAGAGCAGTATTAATTTGTAGCACATGATGTTGACTGCTGCCATAAGTCCGCAGGATGGCCTGTATTATAGCGTTTACTACAGGTCTATTTTGTGCAAAGTCTATGATTCTAGTTCCGCTTTCGCGAAAGCGGATACAGGAGCGTCTGTGGTAACCTTGAGCAAGACTTATCACACTAAATCTATCTAAGGCGTTAAGGGCACTATATGCCTGCATTCCGTTCAATTGATAGGTATTACAAAACTTTGAGAAGGATAAAGGATGCGTTTCTTCTCCTCCTTCACCTAAAGGAATTCTTAGGTAATTAGATAATTTGCGGTAAATGAATTTCAAGTATTCTGTGGTAGGTTGAGATTTAACAAACTGGTTATACGCATGCTCTATATCATTACGATTGTATATAAAATGAGCAATACTTGTATTGCCATCGCGTCCAGCTCTCCCGGTTTCTTGATAATAACTTTCTACACTATCAGGTAATTGCAGGTGTACCACGCTGCGTACATCTGGCTTATCGATTCCCATACCAAATGCATTTGTGGCCACCATAACTTGTAACTTATTACTCATCCACGATTGAGAAGTACGCGTGCGTAATTTATTAGAAAGTCCCCCGTGATAAAATCCTGCAGTAATTTGAGACTGTTGTAGCAGTAAAGTAAATTCTACCGCATTTTTTCTACTTCTTACATAGGTAATGCTGCTGCCAGGTTGAGTGGTATAAAAATCGCAAAGTTCCTGACGTTTATCTCCAGTTTTTTTGATGTGATAATGAATATTAGAACGCTCATAACTCGATTTAAACACCTTGGGATTTTGAAGCTCAAGAGCCGCGATAATATCCTCTTGGACGGCTTTTGTAGCAGTTGCTGTAACCGCAATAATAGGAATCCGTGGATGCAATTCTTTCAAAGTAATAATCTGACGATAAGCAGGTCTAAAATCATGGCCCCATTCACTGATACAATGTGCTTCATCAACCGCGATAAGGTTGACATTCATCTTGAGAATACGCTCTTTAACTAAAGTTTGTTGCAATCGTTCAGGACTTAAGTACAGGAAATCATAATTCCCATATATACAATTGTCCAACACATCATCTAATTCTCTATAAGAAATACCTCCCGTAATTCCTACCGCTTTAATATGTCTCTTTTTAAGTTGGTCTACTTGATCTTTAATTAAAGCTACGAGCGGTGAGATAACGATACAAATACCAGACAGCTGTATGCCTGGTATTTGATAGCAAATAGATTTTCCTCCACCAGTTGGTAACAAGACAAGCGCATCCTTACCTTCTAAAACACTTGAAATAATCTCTTGTTGTAGCGGTCTGAAGGTATCAAAACCATAAACTTTATTTAATATGTCTAAAGATTTATCTATCATTGTTAAATCTGATCTTTTATAAAATTACATCTATTTTCAAGATCTAATTGAGGTACTGTAATAGGAGAATAACCCAATTGTGTGTAAAATAGTTTGAGAATATCACCCAATACTACAGCTTGTTCATAGCTTTCATAACGCTCTTTGTCGCTTTTATATATGGCTTCCCATGGAGGTAAAAAGAAAACTTGATCGTATATATGCTCTTCACAGGCTTTGATAAAAGCAGGAGGTATTTCATCTCCTGTAAACACATGGTAAGCAGGAACGTCTGGAATGCCTCTGTCATAAAAATGTATACCTTCTTTTGCTTTTCTGAATTGTAAGATACGACCATCGAGCAACTGATTGCTGAATGCAAAGGGGTCTGTAAGAAAAAGTTGCTCGATGCCTTGCTCTTGAGCCTTTGCTGTTACCTCTCGAGAGATCTCGTGATGTACCTTGAAGCCTCCTTTTTCAATAGTCTTCAAAACACTAGTTTTTCCAGATCCAGGACCGCCTATTATTAAAATTCTTTTGAGTTTTTTCATTAGCCTACAAAATAAGTAAAACTATGGATAGCAATCGAGGGTATCATGAATTATATTTGCCTATTCATTATGGAAAATAAAGAATCAGAAGACTTTTACGCAAAATTAAAAATTCAGCTTGCAGACACAAGCATCTGGCCAGCTAAGTATTTATATAAGTTTATTGTACCATCCTTAGGGCCGCAAATCGCAGAAATAGAACATATTTTTGATAACACAGGTGCTGTAATTACTAATAAGGTGTCTAGTAAAGGTAAATATACCAGTGTTTCCATTGTGGTACATCTGAAAAATCCCGATGCTGTTATCGAAAAATATAAAGAGGTGAGTAAAGTTAAAGGAGTTATTTCTCTTTAACAGATTAATTCCTCTATTTTGCGTATTTTGCAGAACTTCACAAATAAGTAATACCATTTCAATTTGATATCATCATTAGAATATAATACCGAGCGCAACCAACTCCTTATACCAGAATATGGAAGACATATTCAAAAGCTTGTAGATCATTGTAGGGCCTTAGAGACTAAGGAAGAGCGCAATCGCATGGCTACAGCTATTATAGGTGTAATGGGTAATTTGAATCCGCATTTAAGAGATGTGGCAGATTTTCAACACAAACTTTGGGATCAATTGTTTGTGATTGCAGATTTTAACTTGGACGTAGACTCACCTTATCCTATACCTAATAGGGAAGAGCTTGCCGCTAGACCGCCAAAAATGTCTTATCCTCAAAAGAGGCCCCGTTATCGATTTTATGGGAACAATATTCAGGGAATGATTAATGTTGCGCTAGGCTGGGAAAAAGGTGAGAAAAGAGAAGCACTCGCTTATATCATCGCAAATCACATGAAGAAATCATTCCTTAACTGGAATAAAGACACGGTAGATGATGCCGTCATTTTTAAACATCTTTTTGAATTAAGTGAAGGTGAAATCAATCTTGCTGCAAAAGAAGAAGATCTATTGGAATCTAAATCTTTGATTTACCGCAATACCAGTACCAGTCGATCCAGCACCAATACTACAAACCATAAGCGCCAGCATGGTAAAAAGAGTGGCAGAACTACCACCACCAACAACAACAACAACAATAACAGAAGAAGAAACAATTAATTTCTCTACCTGACCTGCTTGAATACAAAAATTCCCATTTCATAAGTGAAATGGGAATTTTTATCTAAATAACTAAAATGAACTAGATTGATTTTCTAGTATCTACTGTATTCATTCTCCATGCATCTAACATCCATGTAGTTGTTTCTAGTTCTCTTATGTAGGCGCCTATTAGATCAATAGTACCTTCATCTTCACAAGCTCCTGCAGTTTTAACCACTTTAGACATTTGTAATAAAATTGTTCCGTGATCTTCTATAAGGTTTTTTACCATATCTGTGTCAGCTAACTCTGATTTTGATTCTTTGATATTGGATAATGTCAAATAATCACTGTAGTTAGAAGTCGGCTGGTACCTTAAGGTAAGAATGCGCTCAGCGATCTCATCAATCTTTAAAGCTGCATCATCATACATTTCCTCAAATTTCACGTGAAGATCAAAAAAGGAACGTCCCACAATATTCCAGTGGTAATTTCTTATTTTTTGATAGTACAGATGATAATCGGCTAGAAGAATATTTAATTCTTTACTGGTATCTTTTGCTTTTTCTATATTGAAGTGTAAATAACTCATTCTTTTAAGTATGTTTTTTGGTTAATGATTAAATTTAATAAGTCGAGATTTGAAATTTATTTTTAACAGATCACCTTAAACAAGGAGTGGAGGTAATGCTCTGTATTTTTTTATATTTTATCCTACCGACCTTTTTCTAAAGATAAGAATAGAATATGACTAGGTTTTGGAAATTTGAGTTAAATTATTTTTATAAAATCACAAATTCATCCTATAAACGCTAAAATAGAAGAAATTCATTGAGATATCTTAAATTATTTAACAACAAAAAAACTTTCAAATGTTTTTGATTCCAATAGTTGCATCCATATCAATGGTGCAAAACCTCTTTGAAGACTTTCTTTAGTGAGTTCTAGAATTTCATTAAACGTGTAAGAAGTAGGTAATTCTTGCGGCAGCATCTTCCAAGCATATTTTTCTGGAAGGAAATAGCTGTGGGTTGTTTCTGCTTTCGCGAAAGCTTGATACCTATAATAGTACCCGACAATACTGGACTTGTTGATGTACTCAAATTTATGAGACCAAAATTGATGAGGTATAAATACATGTGCTAAAAAGCAAACTTTTTGTTTTATTTGAGTGACATCTATATGGTAACCTTTTAATAATTTATTGGTTTCAGGAGCGTAGAGCAATGGCAATTGCTGATTTTTAAGATGTTCTAATTTTCTGACCAAATTATCCCTTCCATTAGGACCTTGATATTTGTTAAGTTCTTGGAGTATTTTTGTTTTTTTGTCACTAGTTATTGTAGGGTTATAAATATAAAATTTATAGACTAGTTCTACGTGTATAGTGGCATTAGTACGCTTATGTCTTATGATGTAATCAAGTTCACCTATGGTTATTTTACCTTTGAAAACTTGTGCATTAGAAAGTACCAGATCGTAGTTATTAGATTGCTCTACACAAAATCTGAAAAAATATTCGGCTCTTTTACCTAGCAAAGTTCCTTGAGGTATAACAGGTAAATCTAACGACTCTTTATCTTCTAGATGGTCAAAGTTAAAATTTGATAATCCAAACTGCTCCAATCCAAGCAGCGTTCCAGACCATAAACTGGCTGTTTTATAAAAAGCTTTAAAACGCGCAAAATTGTTGTCCATGGTATTATAGTTTGGAATACTGACTTTTAATGTAGTGACCAGCAGCTGGGCCTAAGTTAAATAGTAAATCAAGTCCACTTAAAGGTTGTGAAAAACCATGTTTTTCTTGAAATACTTGTATATAAGAATCAAGTGTTATTAATGGTGTGCCTTTTGCTGTGATCAATCGATGGGCTAGCGTGTCATTCTGATATTCTTGAGTGACCTTTATTTCTTTGTGAAGTTGTAAGTTTTTTAATAAGAAATGAAGTGTTTTTATATTCCATTTTATTAAGGAATTTGGAATATCTTTAAAAAGTGTCTCGAGGTCATCTTGATAATATTCAAAGTATGGACTGCTATAATAAGCACTTTTAATGCTTTTTAAATGCGTGGTTGCCCAGGTTTGTGAAAGGTCCATTTCTACCGCGTTATAAGAAATAGAATGACCTGTTTTTTGATGAATGATAGGAATGTTAAGAGCAAGTTTGCCATTTGCTGCAGCAATGTATGTTCTGTTCCTATACGTCTGTTTTACGTAACTATCTTGAGTTTCTAAAACAACGACTTGTGATTTATGAATATGAATTAGAGTGATCACATCCACAAAATAGGATGGATGAATACAGATTTCATTCATTGCTTTATAAAGTTACGATGTTGCTTTATTCTCTTTTTTATTTTTTAGAATCTTTTTAACTACAAAATAACCAGCTAGTAAAACAAGGAAGTAAACCAAGTAGGAAGTAGGCTTTCCAGTGCCGTTTACCGTAGTGAACATTCTTTCAAATCTAAAGGCACTAAAAAATGATTTGTTACTGTCATAACTCATCCAGACAAAAACAGGTTTTCCTACCACATGATTAAATGGTACATAACCCCAAAATCTACTGTCTAAACTGTTATCGCGATTATCTCCCATAAGCCAGTAATAGTCCTGCTTAAATGTATAAGAGCCAAGTGGTATGCCGTTTAAAAACACATTCTTCCCTATGGTAGTAATGTCGTTAAATACCGCCATTTCACTACCTTCATATACCTCTATAATTCTTTTGAAATAAGGAATGTTTTTGTGATCTATAGCCACGGTCATTCCCGCGGCAGGAATTAGGAATTCTTCGCGATCATCATTATTGTTAAGTAGTCTAGCATCGTAAGGAAATGCGTTGTCCTTGCTATATGCCGTTTTGATATCTCTACGATCTCTATAATCTGTTCTAAAAGGCGCAGCTAATAGCTGATTCTGTCTTTCATAGAACGAAATAACACCATCAGATTTTAGTTGTTCAATTGCAGCCTTGGTCGCAGTAATTTCAAGGTTGTTGCGATTATTTGTTCTGTCCTTTTGGTAAATCTGTTCGGTTAGGTCATACTTTTCAATCATATAAGCTTGGTTTGCCATAAGATCGAGCCGCGTGGCTATAATATTATATTTGTGCTGCGGTCTAGCGCGTTCTGGTAAAATTAGTTCTTCCCCATTAATAAAAATTACACCATCTTTCATGGACATTTTATCACCAGCAATCGCCACACATCTCTTCACATAGTTGGACTTTTTATCGATGGGCTTGTAATGGAATTTGCCATCGTCAAAAGGATATGAATTTATGGTGTCTGTAGGATAATTAAAAACAACAATATCGTTGCGTTCTATTTTTTGAAATCCAGGTATTCTAATGTAAGGTATTTGAGGTCTTGCTAGATAACTCTTTATTCCTGCTACAGGAATAGTATCGTGCACCATGGGAGCAGCGATCGGTGTCATAGGTAATCTCGCACCGTAATGAAATTTACTCACAAAAAGAAAATCTCCTGTAAGCAAAGTTTTTTCTAAGGAAGAGGTAGGTATAATGAAAGGCTGCATGACATAAGTATGAACTATGGTTGCCGCTATAACAGCAAAAAGAATAGAGTTGGTCCATTCTCCCACAGCTGTTCTAGGGTTGACTTCTCTTTCTTTTACATGTATAAGAGGTTTTGTATAGTTAATATAGTAGATATAAAACCCTAAAGTTAAAATACCCAATGCGGTATCCACAGGTTTGTTGTAACCAAATGATCGCAGGGTATCAACCCATACTACAATAAACATCAAAATATTAACGACTGGTAGGAATAATAACAAAGTCCACCACCAAGGTCTATTCATGACCTTCATTAATATTATCGCATTATAAATGGGTACAAAGGACTGCCAAGCTTTATATCCAGCAGCAGTATACATTTTCCAGGTTCCTAATCCATGGATCAATTGGATTATTAAAAATACGATCAACCATTCTGTCCAATTCATTTTGTTTTATTCTAGTAGAAGAGAAGTTTTAAGGATTTATTATAAACCTAGAACTTCTTTCATTGTGTAAATTCCTTTTTTATTTATGATCCACTCTGCTGCGATTATGCTTCCTAAAGCAAAACCTTCTCTTGTATTTGCTGTGTGGGTAATTTTTATTTGGTCAATTTCATTTTGATAAGTAACACTATGTGTACCTTTTATATCATCTTGGCGTACTGCATCTATAGGCACAGAATTCTTTTTCAAACCCGTACCTAAATGCCAATTCTGTTTTTCCATATTTTCAGAAAGTCCTTCAAATAAAGTAATCGCTGTACCACTTGGAGCATCTTTCTTTTCTGTGTGGTGAATTTCTTTAATTTTTACGTTATATTCTTTGAAACGGGTCATCATTTGCGCCAACTTTTTGTTGAGTTCAAAGAATATATTTACACCTAGACTAAAATTGGAGGCATACACCATGGTGGAATCATACTTGGTAACAAGCTTGGTAATTTCTGGAAGATGTTGGTTCCATCCCGTAGTTCCACAAACAATCGGGATTTGAGTAGGGATTAAATACTTGAGATTTCCTAAAACACTTTCTGGACTTGTAAATTCAATAATAACATCGGCCTTTGTAATATCTTCCATAGAGTCATTACGACCTATTTTAGTGACCACAGTATGATCTCTCTCAACAGCAATTCTTTCAATGGCTTTACCCATTTTACCATATCCTAATAGTGCTATTTTCATACTAAAAAGTGTAGTTTAAATTAAAACCGTACGTATTGCCTATGGCAAGCATATTATAATCCATATAGGGAAGAAATGATAAATTACGATCTACATTGAATTGGCTTAAATGCCCATCCACATTAGCATCGATAATTTGTAGTACATAAAGCGCAGCTGTTATGAGAATACTTAATTCTTTATTGCGCTGTGAAGTTCTTTGAGCCCTCTCCAGCCCTTCGGTTGTGATAAAAGGAGTTCCATCAGGATTTGAAAACTCGTCATTAGTACCTCCAGCGAGACGTATCCTAAAAGCATCCCTTATTCTATGATATTCTTTATCGTTTACCGTGTAAATATATATGGGTATTCCAACCGCAGCTAATGCCAGCGGCACTTTCCAGTATTTTCTATTATAGGCTTGTCCAAGACCAGGAATTACGGCGCTATAAAAAGCAGCCTTTGCAGGTCTATTAGCATCATAAACTCTAGAAACACTATCCTTAGCAACGATAAGGTCATTTAAATCTAAAGTGGTATTCGGGTTATTTTGAGCACGGCCTAGTATCCCAATAAACAGCAGTATATAAAAGAATCTATGACTCATTAATCAACTTTACGATACGTTCAAAGTCAGCTTTAGAGGCGTAGGAAATGGTTATTTTTCCCTTACCCGTGCTAGACATAGTAGTAGAAACCTTGGTGTCTAAAAGAGTATTAAGGTCTTTAGTATGTTGTGTTACATATTCAGGTAACGTGTTGGTTTTCGTTTGTTGTTGCGTAAGCTTTCCTCCCTTTATAACTTTAACTAATTTTTCAGTTTCCCTCACAGAAAGGTGGTCACTCAATATTCTTTGGTAGGTATCTAATTGTTGTTCCAGGCTGTCAAGGGTGATCAATGCACGGCCATGACCCATAGTAATAAAACCATCTCTCATTCCCGTCTGGATGATTGGATCTAACTTCAATAAACGTAAATAATTTGCAATAGCGCTGCGAGATTTCCCAATTCGATCGCTCATTTGTTCCTGGGTAAGATCTATGTCTTCAATTAACCTTTGATAGGAAAGAGCAATTTCTATTGGATCTAGATCCTGACGCTGTATATTTTCTACCAGTGCCATTTCAAGTGATTCCTGGTCATTTGCAATACGCACATAAGACGGAATAGTCTCTATTCCTAAAAGTTTAGAAGCGCGATACCTGCGTTCTCCAGACACTAGCTCGTATTTTCCAAAACCTTTTTTACGTACGGTAATCGGCTGGATAACACCTAGTTCTTTTATGGAAGAGGCAAGTTCTCTTAATTGCTCTTCATTAAAACTAGTTCTAGGCTGAAAAGGATTCATATCGATATCTGTCAAGGAAAGATCAATGACATTACCCACTATTTTATCTGCGTTTTTATCCGTGGCAGATAATATATCGTTGCTAGGATCTTTTAAAAGAGCAGATAATCCTCTCCCCAGCGCTTGTTTTTTAATTGCTTTTGCCATGTTGCTTAAGCGTTTTTCTGTATGAGTTCATTTGCAAGACTTAAGTAATTCTCAGAACCTTTGCTTGCAGCATCATAATTTATAATGCTTTCTCCGTAAGAAGGCGCTTCGCTCAAACGTACATTGCGCTGAATGATGGTTTTAAAAGTAAGACCTTCAAAATGTTTATTTACTTCTTCTACTACTTGATTGGATAAACGCAGTCTGCTATCATACATGGTAAGTAGCAAACCTTCAATGTCAAGATCTGGATTATGGATTTTTTGGATACTTTTTATAGTGTTTAACAACTTACCTAAACCTTCTAGGGCAAAATATTCACATTGAATAGGAATCAACACAGAGTCACTCGCAGTGAGGGCATTTAGGGTGAGTAAACCTAATGAAGGAGCACAATCGATAATAACGTAATCATACAAGTCTTTGATGTCTATCAAAGCCTTTTTCATCATATACTCACGTTTTTCTTTATCCACAAGTTCGATCTCTATAGCTACTAAGTCGATATGCGCAGGAATAATTTCTACGTTAGGAGAGTCTGTTTTGATAATTAAATCCTCAGCTTTCATAGAGTTCTCAATAAGTTGGTAGGTCCCGTGCTCTATAGCATCCACGTCAATTCCTAAACCAGAGGTCGCATTTGCCTGTGGATCTGCATCAATGAGTAAAACTTTCTTTTCTAAAACACCTAGACATGCTGCAAGGTTAACAGCTGTCGTTGTTTTTCCTACACCACCTTTTTGGTTTGCTATGGCTATTATTTTACCCATGGAATACTTGTATTATTGATTTGCTAAAGTAAATATTTTACAGTTGATTTTACCGTCAAAACGCTAATATGGTTCATAACATTTTATAACAAAGTAATTTGTTCCTGTTAGTTCATTGATTTTGAGCGTAACATATAAGGAATGAATCGACAAAATAGATCAATAAATCCTATTTTTGATGCCATTATAAGGTTGAAAAGTTATGAGATCTAATAACTAACTTTGCTACATGAAAAAAATACTCGTAATAGGGAAAAACTGGCCAGAGCCTAACACCACAGCGGCAGGTTATCGAATGATACAATTATTAGAGGTTTTTCAAGAAGATGGGTATGAAATTCATTTTGCCTGCGCTGCGGTAAAATCAGAATATTCGGTTGACCTAAATCTTTTACAAATTACAGAGAAATCTATTGTTCTTAACGATACTAGTTTCAACAAATATGTAAAAGAACTAAGTCCAGAAATAGTCCTTTTTGATCGTTTTATGACCGAAGAGCAATACGGATGGCGAGTTAGAGAAAACTCGCCTAGATCATTACATATTTTAGATACAGAAGACCTTCATTTCTTAAGGAAGGCTAGGGAAGAGGCTTTTAAAAAAAACCAGCCGGTTGATCTGTTCGGTGAGGCGGCAATGAGAGAAATTGCTGCTATACACAGATGCGATTTGAGTATTATTATTTCTAGTGTAGAATACCAACTGCTACTCAATTCTTTTCATTTACCAGAATCTAAATTAGTTTATGTGCCGTTTCTTTATAGGTCTACAGATTCAAAAAAGATTGATAAGTCATCGCCTACCTATCAGGAACGTTCTAATTTTATAATGATAGGAAACTCCCTGCATGCCCCTAATTACGATGCTATTCTGTATGTAAAAAATACTATATGGCCTTTAATTAGAAAGAAATTACCTACTGTTGAGATACATATATATGGAGCTTATCAAAATGAAAAGATCCATCAACTCGATAATAGAGCAGAAGGGTTTTTAATAAAAGGATATGCTCAAAAGGCCATTGACACCCTACAACAATACAGGATTTTAGTAGCTCCATTAAGATTTGGTGCGGGATTAAAGGGGAAAATATTTGATGCAATGCAATCTTCAACGCCTGTTGCCATGAGTACTATTGCATCAGAAGGTATGTTTAAAGACGCCTTAGTGTATGGCTTTGTAGAAGATGACCTACATAAATTTGCGCAGGAGTGTGTTGACTTATACCAGACAGAAAGAGATTGGGATCGCATAAGTAAGACGAACATTAATTTATTACAAGAGAATTATCTCTATCCCGCTTTCGCGAAAGCATTACTATTAAAGATTTCTAACCTAGTATTAAATCAACGTTTGCCAGTGGATCAAAACAACTTTTTTGATAGAATGCTGAATTATCATTCTTATTCTAGATACAAATATCTTTCCAAATGGATACATTCAAAAGAACAACAAGTCTGATTAAAAACACCTATTAATACCTCTTAAAACTTTACACTTCAAAACATAGAGTTCATCCATACCAACATTAACTTAAGTTGGAATTAATAGGTACATAAGAAAAACGCAATTTTAGAGTTGAAAACATTTTAAAAGGGAATTTCATGTTCATTTTAATTATGCTAATCAG
Source organism: Nonlabens sp. (assembly GCF_047636915.1). GTDB lineage: Bacteria > Bacteroidota > Bacteroidia > Flavobacteriales > Flavobacteriaceae > Nonlabens. The sequence continues at coordinate 36,435 of NZ_JBLIGN010000006.1, forward strand.
CTCAATATTTAATTAATAAACGGAATTGCCTCATAAATTTTAACTTAAACAATACCCAGTTGACACTACTAGGAAGGCGTGTAAAAAATATAACTCATATTATTGAAAGATTCAGTATCTATCTAAAAGTCCCTCTATAGCTGCGGCACATATATAAATTGTCATAAGCTTTTATAGGGTACTTTTTTTACGAAGAAATACGTAGTTAAAAAGTTTAAAGAAAGTTAGTGAAGTAAAACCTACCAGTAAACCTACTATAAATTCAGCTATGATAGAAGGTAGCGACCCCAATAACTCTTCTATAAAATGAATGTTATGTATGCAAATACCACCGGCAACTAAAATAAGCGCGATCGTTCCAATGACAGACAAGCTTTTAATAATTACAGGCAGTGTTTGCACTAATAGAGTGCCAGTCATTTTTGATATACTTTTCTTTTTATCACTTAATTGTATCAATCTCATACCTAAGTCATCCATTCTTACGATTAGTGCTACGATACCATAAACTCCAATGGTTGCGATGACGGCCACAATGCTTACTACCACAATTTGATTAAATATGGTTTCCTCTAAAACAGTCCCTAAAGCAATGATCACAATTTCAACTGATAAAATAAAGTCAGTCACGATAGCCGATTTAATTTTAATCTTTTCGAGTGCTAAAATTTCGGTTTCTGATCGTTTTTCAAGTTTAATTTTGATTGCTGGTTTGACCTGAGGAAATAAATATTCATAAATTTTTTCTGCCCCTTCATAAGCTAGATAGATAGCACCCAACAATAGAATCATTGTTACTGCCCATGGAGCAAATGCGCTTAGTAAAAATGCTATTGGTAAAATAATTAATTTATTTAAAAAGGAACCTTTAGTAATCGCCCACAATACTGGGATTTCACGAGAAGAAACAAATCCGGAAGCTTTTTCAGCATTAACGGCCAAATCATCTCCTAAAATTCCAGCCGTTTTTTTTGTAGCAATTTTACTCATTGCCGCAACATCGTCCATGAGAGCTGCTATGTCATCTAGTAAAGTAAAAAAACCTGATCCCATTGGTGTAATTCTTTTATTTAAAATGCAATTAACAAGAGTTCTCCCATTAATAAGTACCCTGTTTAGCTGCATTATTTTTGGAGTCATTGCTTTACTAGCAGACTCGTAAGGAGCTAAGTCAAATTATACTTCGATTTATTCTAACGTTTTTTCTAAATTAAACGGATATAATTAATAATTATAGTTGAGAAACTGAGTATTAAACGGCCTATTCGTTCCATTGTAAAAGTAAATTATTTAAGCCACCATCACAATAATTAATAGTTTTATAAGAGCATAATTTATTTTAAAGGAGCTAGATTTTACGAGCCTATTAAATTTATGACAATAGCAAAGGCGTGTACATTCCATAAGATGATTTATGAAACGAGTTACGGTAAAATGTCTTACAAAAGTTGCAATGGTATCCCGACTAACAAGGCAATATAAATAAACTAGTGACTTTCTTTTTATTATGGAACTTAGAAGTATTTAAAAGTGATGTATTCACTATTTTTTTGGGGAAGCTATTAAAGCTGTTTGTACAAATGATTAATGCCGGTATTCCACTGAAAAAGGGCATTTATTTAAGTGTTAATTTTCCGCTTTTGTGAAAGCGAAATGTGAAAGACCACAATCCAGATACCTGCTTTTGTTGTCCTTTGGACCAATGCCTGTCCGATGGAAAATCACATAAATCTTATCAAGGTTGTTGATTAGAAATAAGGACTTGTAGATTCATTATTGCTATCTGTGTGAATGAGAACAGAATTTATTTTTGGATTCTTATAATTTTAGGTACTACCATAAGCATCCAACTTCGTGTCGAAGTGAATATTTTTTTCATATTTATTTCTAAATTGTACCGACCACCATGTTTTTTTAGGACCTGTATTATAGCCATCGTGACGTTATCGAGAGCTCAAACTTTTAAACAATCGGAAAGTTTCCATTCTCCCATTCTCCATTTTTCCAATTAGTGGGTTAGGTATTCCTAAGTGTTTTTAGTTCCTCGTTAATAGAAGCTTTTCACTCTCTCAAAAATGATCCAAAACCATTCTTACTACTAATATAATAAAGGGGCAGGCGTATCTTATTATCATTCCCTTATAATTTTATACGGTTAAAATCTTGGTTTTTTCTTAACTATTAAAGACCTTTTAAATGATTTTTTTTAGAGCTAGTTTACCAACCTAAAGGCTGCTTTTTAAAAAGGGAAGTATAAAAAAAGCTCCACCCTAAGGGGAAGCTTTTAAATAAAAAAGGAACTTAATTATAGGGTAACCGCTTCTTCCAATTGAATTTCACGCTGTCCCTTTAGTATATCTTGCATAGTTTCTCTTTCTCTAATTAAGTGCGATGCTCCTTTATACCAGAGTACTTCGGGAGGTCGGTAACGTGAATTATAATTACTAGCCATAGAAAAGCAATAGGCGCCAGCATTTGAAAAAGAAAGAATATCTCCTTCTGTAATTTCAGAAATCTGTCTGTTACTTGCAAAGGTATCTGTCTCACAAATATAGCCTACCACACTATAGAAACGCTTGCGACCTTCTGGATTTGAGATATTGTTAATTTCATGCTGAGAGCCATACAACATAGGCCTTATTAAATGATTAAACCCGGAATCAATTCCTGCAAAAACCGTGGATGTAGTTTGTTTTACCACATTTACTTGTGCTAGAAATTTTCCAGCCTCACTCACTAAGAATTTACCTGGTTCAAAAGCCATGGTAATATCACGACCGTACAGTTTACAAAACGTATCAAAACGCTCACATAGCTGTTCTCCTAGGTCTTCAATATCTGTGGAGACATCACCTTCCTTATAAGGAACTTTAAAGCCACTACCAAAATCAATAAACTCTAAATCTTTGAACTTGGCCGCTGTTTCAAAAAGAATTTCAGTAGCATAAAGGAATACACCTATATCGAGTATATCGCTACCTGTATGCATGTGAACGCCGTTGACAGTCATTGCTGTATTTTCTACAATACGCAGTATGTGTGGTATTTGATGAATCGATATTCCGAATTTACTATCGATATGACCCACAGAAATATTGGCATTTCCACCCGCCATGACATGTGGATTTATTCTGATACAAACTGGCGTGTGAGGATGCTTAGAACCGAACTGTTCCAAAATAGACAGGTTGTCAATATTTATTTGAACACCTTTTGCTGCTACGTTCTCTATTTCTTGTAAAGAAACACCATTAGGTGTGTAAATGATTTTTTTGGGATCCACACCAGCGGCAAGACCTAATTCAACTTCTTGCAGGCTCACGGTATCGAGTCCAGCACCTAATTGTTTAAAAAGTTTCAAGATAGAAATGTTAGAAAGTGCCTTTACTGCGTAGTGAATGCGCAAGTCTTTTGCTTTAGAAAAAGCATTAACTAGACGTTCATACTGGGCTACAATGACCTTTGCATCATAGACATAGACAGGACTACCGTGGTCATGAACTATGTTTAATAAATCTTGATTATTCATGTAAAAAATTAAGTCTACAAAAGTAATAGAGTATCAGAATTAAAAGTGAAAAATATCATAAAATTTAAAGGAGAATATCACGTCACAAGGCCTGTTTTGTTTTTAGTAATATAGGACTATTTGCAGACAGGTTTACAGAAAATAGTACTTCTAAGTTTTATTAAATTTAATGGATACCAGTTACCGTCATTCTTTTACATAAAATTGTTTCAAATTAAAGCTTCACTTTCTTATTTTTGCTATACTTAAATTTGAATACTAAAGAACATTTATGAATCTTCACGAATATCAAGGAAAAGAAATTCTCGCTAGTTATGGGGTTACCATACAAAGAGGTAAAGTTGCGACAACTTCAGAAGAGGCTGTAACCGCTGCAAAAGCACTTACAGATGAAACTGGAACTGGATGGCACATCATCAAAGCGCAGGTTCATGCTGGTGGACGTGGAAAAGGCGGTGGAGTTAAACTTGCTAAAAACCTTGATCAAGTAAAAGAAATTTCTGGACAGATTATAGGAATGGACCTTGTAACCCCACAAACTAGTGCTGAAGGAAAAAGAGTTCACCAGGTTCTTATCGCTGAAGATGTGTATGGGCCAGGAGAAGCTGAAGTAGAAGAATTTTACATGTCTGTTCTTCTTGATCGTGCACAGAGTAAAAATATGATCATGTATTCTACAGAAGGTGGAATGGATATAGAAACAGTTGCAGAGGAAACGCCACATTTGATTTTTACAGAAACTATTGATCCAGCTCATGGCCTTCAAGCTTTTCAAGCGAGACGTATCGCTTTTAACTTAGGATTGAGTGGTAAGGCATTCAAAGAAATGACCCAATTCGTTAATTGCTTGTACAACGCCTATGTAGGATCTGATTCTGCCTTATTTGAAATCAATCCAGTGATTAAGGCTTCTAATAATACCATCATTGCAGTAGATTGTAAAATTACTCTTGACGAGAATGCATTATTTCGTCACAAAGATCTTGAGGCTTTAAGAGATGTCAGAGAAGAAAATCCAACAGAAGTAGAAGCGAGAGCTGTAGGATTAAATTATGTGGATCTTGATGGTAACGTAGGTTGTATGGTAAATGGTGCAGGACTTGCAATGGCAACAATGGATCTTATCAAACAAGCTGGTGGAGAACCTGCTAACTTTTTAGATGTAGGTGGCACAGCCGATGCAAAACGTGTAGAAGAGGCTTTCCGTATTATTCTTAAAGATGACAAGGTGGAAGCTATTCTTGTTAATATTTTTGGAGGTATTGTAAGATGTGATCGCGTAGCTCAAGGAATTGTAGACGCGTATAAAAATATGGGTGATGCTATTAATGTACCTATTATTGTTAGATTACAAGGAACTAATGCAGGGATTGCCAAGGAATTAATCGATAACTCTGGACTAGATGTTCAAAGTGCCGTAGAATTCCAAGAAGCAGCAGATAAGGTGCAAGCTGTATTAAATAAGTTGACTGCATAGTGGTTGATTGATATAAGTTAACCCTTATTAAATTTCCATGGAATAAATAAAAACCACGCATATTGCGTGGTTTTTTTGCTTTATTTCACTATTAAAAAATATCGATATGACCTCAATCAAATGATGTTTGTTGATTAAATTGCAAAACAGATAAGATAAAAAACACATTCGTAATTGTCATAAATGATCGAGAATAATTTATTTACAACACCGTTTATAGGAAAGCTATTGAACTTCTTTAGCAGTAGCTACAAAAAGTAAGATAGCTTCTTTCTTAGATTGTTCTTCAAATTCCAATTAGTTCTGACAATACAATCTATAAAACTAACAGACTCGATTTTTATAATCTGAGGAAGTAGGTGGCTGTTTTATAACTGCTTATTCAATTATGGGGTTTTATAATCTGTAAATCAGGTCCTGTAGTTTTAAAATAAAACCGATGGTTGTTTTAATCCCTTCCTACATCTTTTAATAAACATTCTACTTCAGTTTTATACAAGGAATAAAAGTTAGCAAGCTTAAGCAAAAGTTTATTTTGTTATGAATCGAGAAATCTATTATTTTGGTGTAATGATTTCAATAACAACGGATTAAATATTATGTCTTGAAACATTAAGAATATAGATGCATTGATCACATTTTAAGCAGTATCCTTCTTGATGACAAGTTTGCAAATACTATTTACCGAATGGACCATCAACAAATACGATATCAATAGTTTCCATACCAGACAGTAAATTAGTTTGTATGATGGAATAAATCCTTTGTCTTGTGTTATTCAGTTTACGCTTCTTATTCCAATTAAGTATGGAGAAAGCAATCAAAAAACCAGTGAGCGATAATTATGTTACTACCATTCTATGTTATATTTTTTTAAGTTTTTCCTTAAAAGTATATGTTGACGAGTTTTTAAAGAATTTTATGAAGTTAATTTCCTAAGAAAGATGCAATCCTAGTGGTTGTTCAAATGGACCCAAAATATTTGAAATTAGAGATACAAATGGCAACATTATATGGTTCATCATTAAATTTAACACGTTATCGTGATAAGTTCCAAAAAGGATTAAAAATTGGTTTCACCTTTAAAATTGAGAGCTATTATTGATAATGGAAAGGCCAAAGCAGAAAAATAAATATGATGGTATCCTTCTTTATTCTTTACTTCTTACAGCATCTAAAATAAATTCTGACCGTGCTTTTGGAATTTTCATTTCTATCATAAATTCATTCTATTCATCAAAAAAGCGCATTTATATAGGTAGCTTTTTAGAAATTCTCACAAGCTAATTAGTATGTTCTTTGAAAACTTTTATACTATCAATTTTTTAAGGTACTTGAACTTTTGAGTGATCAGTCATTATTTATATAATTTTCGTGATATTTTGGTATCCTCGTTATCGCTAGTAACTCAAGGATACGTTTTTTATAGTTCACTTTTATATGATTTATTACCGCGTCATTTCGATAATGTTAAAAACATTCTGTGATACAAATTTATTAGAATAAGTCGTTGTTAACTTTTTAAAAGTTCAAAACTATGAATTACATCTAATTCTGGAACCGTTTGATCTGTTTTAAACCTGCCTATAGAACTGAGCAGCACAAACCTTATTTCACCATTAACATTCTTCTTATCATGGGTCATTAACCCCAGCATTTTTTTGATGTCTGAATCAGAAAAGGATAGTTTTCTATTTAAATTTCGGTACCATTTTTTAATTTCTTGAAAATCATTTTTACTGAGACCGGTATGTAAATGACTTAAATAAGATTCTAAATAAAGTCCAGCAGCAATCGCTTCACCATGCAATAAAGAGTCTTGATCAGTAGTAGATAAACAGAAAGATTCAATAGCATGACCTATGGTATGACCATAATTAAGTGCTTTGCGTGGTCCTTGTTCATAAGGATCAGTGTTGACCACTTTATTTTTGATAACGGCACTTTGATATATAAGATTTTCAAATTCTTCAGAAAGATAATGATCACCAATTTTAATCATTTGATTCCAGTAATTCCGATCTGCAATAAGACCATGTTTAAACATCTCTATGGAGCCATTTAAAAGCTGTCTTTTATCGAGTGTATACAGGTATGTAGTATCTATTAAAGTCATCTCTGGTGGCACAATAACACCTATTTGATTTTTCAAATGTCCTATGTCAACACCATTCTTTCCACCTATGGCTGCGTCTACCATTCCCAACACTGTGGTAGGAATGTGCACAAAAGAAATACCTCTTTTAATGGTAGACGCTATAAAACCACCTAAATCTGTAACCACGCCGCCACCTAAATTGATAATTAGACTCTTGCGGTCACAACCTAATTCTATTAATGCGCTCCACACACCAGTGCATGTTTCTATATTTTTAAACTCTTCACCGGCGTCTATTTCTATAATTTCTATGCGTGATGTGGTTACTATTTGAGGCATCAATACTGGATAACAATGTTCCATAGTGTTTTCGTCCACTAGAATGAATATACAGCTAGGTTCATGTGTTGCTATAAACGTATTAAGTTCTCGATATGCATTGGATTGAAAATGTATGCTGTAGGATGAATTTGTAATGGACTTCATTATAAGTAGTGTTGAGAGCAATAAATAAATTCCGCTTTCGCGAAAACATGATTACAAAAATAATCTATAAATGTTATGAATGATCAAAATTAGCGTCTATATGAGTAACTAAAAGCAATTCGTAATTATATTTGACTCATGAAAGAAAACCCATTTAATAATACTTCTAACGCTTTTTCTTTAAGGTCTGATAAGGATCTCAAAAAGGCGCATTTTATATTCAGCGCAATGTCAAAGCCTTGGCTTGTTGATGTAGGTTCAAAAGCAACAATGCTTGCTTTAAAATGGCGTTTACCTGTAAAAGGTCTTATTAACAGTACTATTTTTCAGCAATTTTGTGGTGGCACGACTGACGAAGAGTGCATGCCCTTAGTGGGGAAAATGTTTGAAAAAGGGGTGAGTTCAATTCTTGATTATTCTGTAGAGGGAAAAGAAAATGAAGCCGACTTTGATGCTGTAGTAGGGAAAAAGTTAACCCTTATTCATATGGCGAGCGAGAATAATGCACTTCCTTTTGAGGTGGTAAAACCAACGGCAATAGGGAGGTTTTATATTTGGCAAAAAATGAGTGAGCAAAAAACACTCACAGTTGTTGAACAACTAGAATGGGAACGTATTTACAATAGGATAGATCTTCTTTGTAAAACAGCTGTCGATAATGATATAGCCTTACTTTTTGATGGAGAAGAGTCCTGGATGCAAGATGCCGCAGATCAATTGGTAGGTGAAATGATGCAAAAGTATAATCATGGGAGGGCTTATATTTATAATACCGTACAATGTTACCGCCATGACAGGCTTGATTACATTATGGATCTTTATGAAGTTGCAAAAGTTAATGGTTTTTTAATAGGAGCAAAGATTGTAAGAGGTGCTTATATGGAAAAAGAGCGGGAACGCGCTAGAGCATATAATTATTCTAGTCCAATATGTAAAGATAAAGTTGCCACTGACGAAATGTACAACCATGTTATGCGTTATATTTTAGACAGATTAGATGTGATAAAACTTTGCTTGGGTACTCATAATGAGGCAAGTACTTTAGAAGCGATGAAATTTTTAAATGAGAAAGAGGTAGAGCCCAATACGAATGATGTTTGGTTTGGGCAGTTGTATGGTATGAGTGATAACCTAACATTCAACCTTGCAGCCCTAGGTTTTAACACGTTTAAGGTGCTTCCTTTTGGTCCTATAGAAGAAGTAATGCCTTATTTAATAAGAAGAGCACAGGAAAATACATCTGTGGCAGGTCAGACAGGAAGAGAACTTACCTTAATTGAACAAGAGATGAAAAGAAGAGGGATTTGAGATAGAATTTTACTGGCTTAGAACTTTCTCTACTCTGGTAAAGCGATCACAGTTCCTTACCCATAAAGAGGTTTTTGAAAGCTCTTTTCTTCCAGAAATATGATAAAAGTTACAAGGAATAGTATCGGTGTTTGATTTTGAGAAATCAACGGCACCATATTTAAGAATAAGTTGAATATCCAGTGTGTCGATTTCGCGTTTTTGCAGCATAGTGCGCACCTCTGGTGAAAATCTTACGTAATTCTTTTTACCAATATCACTAATCACCCGGTCTTCTGGCATCCACGTGCACTGCGTTCTCTTTCCTGTGAGAAAGAACACTAAAAAAACACTACCTATAGCAAAGCCACCGCCATAAAAACCTAATCGTTTTATAAATTTCATATTTTTTAGAAGATCAGCAAATTTACGTCGCTATAAGGCAAGTTATACCATTCCCCTACTGATTTATTAGTTACTATGCCGTGATAAAGATAAATCCCGCACTTTAGACCCTTATCCATGCGTATGGCATGTTCAATGCCGCCATCATTTGCTATATTTAATATGTAGGGTGTAAAAATATTACTTAAGGCTACACTGGCAGTTTTAGAATAACGGGAAGGAATATTAGGTACGCAATAATGTGTCACTCCGAGTTTGCTGTAAGTGGGATGATCGTGACTGGTGACTTCACTGGTTTCAAAACAACCACCCATATCAATACTAACATCTATAATAACAGATCCGTTTTTCATGTTTTCTACCATAGTTTGAGAAACTACGACTGGTGTCCTACTTTCTCCAGTCAGTGCACCAATGGCTACATCACAACGCCGCAACGCTTTAGAAAGGTATTTAGGTTGTATCGTTGACGTATATAATTGCTGACTAACATTGTTTTGTATGTTACGTAGTCTAGATATAGAATTGTCAAATATTTTAACACTAGCCCCTAAGCCTAAAGCAGTCCTTGCGGCAAACTCACCCACTACACCTGCCCCTAAAATAAGTACTTCTACCGGTGGAACTCCCGTTATATTACCAAACAGATGACCTGTGCTATTTTCTTCATTGGACAAAAGTTCTGCAGCGATTAAAATGGAAGCTACACCTGATATTTCACTTAATGCGTTTACTGCAGTAAAGTTTCCTTCATCATCAGTAATGAACTCGTATGCCAATGCTGTGATTTTTTTCTCAGCCAGGCTGTTAAAGTAATTTTGATCTCGAGTTTTTAATTGTAAAGCAGATATCAGTACAGTTTGTGATTTTATCATCTTTATTTCTTCAAGTGAAGGCGGCGCTACTTTAAGAACAGTTGGGCATGAAAAAACCTTTACAGTATCGGCACTTATTTCTGCACCAGCTTTGCTGTACTCTTGATCTGTAAAATTACTAGCCAGTCCAGCCCCTTTTTCGATAATAATACGATGACCATAAGCACAAACAGCCGCAACGGCATCAGGAGTAAGGCAAATACGCTTTTCTTGATGTTGTGTTTCTTTCGGAATTCCTATGAGCAATTCTTGCTTAGTAGGTTGTATCTCAAGACGCTCTTCTTGAGGAATTAATTGGTCTTTGGTAAATGGTGTAGTTATAGAAGACATGCAATTACATTATGCTTTGATGCTAAATTTAAATAATTATTTGAACCAGCGATCACTGGGTTTTTTAATAGTATCCTCGATTTCACTTATGTCAATGCCATGAATCTTGTCAAATATTTTTATTCTAGCAAGATAGGATAAAGATAAGGATATGATAACTACAGGTACAATAAAGTAGAGTTCACCAGAATCAATGTAAGCTGATGTAAAATCAAAAAGGTTATAAAGCTGAAAAGCATATAAACTAATAGGTATAATTATAGTATGATACCACCAGTGTTTGCACGTAAAAAACCAAATTAGTAAGAGGACCAAAGGAACAATTTTTTGGAAGAGAATCCAAGATGCCATCATGTGATTATCATTAAAAGATTTTGATAAGGAGTCAAATAAGGAGGTATCCCATAACCATTCTGGTATTGCTTCATAAAAGTAAAAGCCATAAGGTAAAATAGCCATTATTACGGCAATAATACTCCCTATGACTATGGTCCTTTTACCTTTCTTTTTAGTTCTTTTATTATTCATTTTGTAAAATATCAAAGCTCACTGCAAGTAAATGTAGTGAGCTTTTTATCTATAAACCAAATAAAATCATAACCAGTTAAAGGAGACTTGTATTTGGCAAGTAAATTTTTATCGACTTTATGAATTTAGGATTTTTAAGATTTCCTTTATTTGCTGCGGTTATTAGCTGTTTTAGAGTTTCATAAGCCTAAAATTATTGAGTATACCAATGTTTTAATTTGTTTGCTGTTCATAGATGCAAACTTTACAGCAAAATATGAATAATACCATTTCCTCAGTATAATTTAAACGAATGACTACCCGTATTTTGGTGGCTGAAATTTAGCGAGCAATTTTTTATCAATTTTAGTTGATTTAACTTCCTTCGTTTCTTCTGGTTGAAATTGTACAGCTGCTCCAGTGATAGAAACGCTAAAAAGAGCTACAAGGGCAAGTGCCTTTAGGGATTTATTATTCATAATAATTTATTTAAATTAGTTCAGAAAAGGAGTTGATAAAAAATGAATTTCAAGCGAACGATTACCCGTATTTTGGTGGCTGAAATTTAGCGAGCAATGCTTTATCAATTTTAGTTGATTTAACTTCTTCTGGTTGAAACTGTACAGCTGCTCCAGCGATAGAAACGCTAAAAAGAGCTACAAGGGCAAGTGCCTTTAGAGATTTATTATTCATAATAGTATATTTAAATTAGTTAAGATAAAGAATTGATAAAAAATAAACTTCAAGCGAATGACTACCCGTATTTTGGTGGCTGAAATTTAGCGAGCAATGCTTTATCAATTTTAGTTGATTTAACTTCCTTCGTTTCTTTTGGTTGAAACTGTACGGCTGCTCCAGCGATAGAAACGCTAAAAAGAGCTACAAGGGTAAGTGCCTTTAGAGATTTATTATTCATAATAATATATTTAAATTAGTTAAGAAAAAGAGTTGATAAGAAATAAACTTCAAACAAATGACTACCCGTATTTTGGTGGCTGAAATTTAGCGAGCAATGCTTTATCAATTTTAGTTGATTTAACTTCCTTCGTTTCTTGTGGTTGAAACTGTACGGCTGCTCCAGCGATAGAAACGCTAAAAAGAGCTACCAGGGCAAGTGCTTTAAGGGACTTATTATTCATAATTGCAGATATTAAATTGGTTAATGAATCTGCAATGTAGAGACCTTTATATCACTAAAAATATTTTACATTAAGTTTTCGACATACAACAAAAAAGTAAGACTAAAAAATTTAAAGGTCATTATTAATTTAACAAAAGTTACTTTTATCATTATTAATGTAAGATTAATTTTCTTGTTTGAATATCCACTATTTTAATTTCTACTAATTGATAATCAGTTAGAAAAGGGATTGATAGCTCTGGCCACTCAATAAGGCAATATGCGTCTTTATCTAGATAATCTTCAAAACCAATGTCATGTAAATTATCTTTAGTACCTACTCTATAAAGGTCAAAGTGAAAAACATCGTTTAAATTACCTTTATATTCGTTAACAATACTAAAAGTAGGCGAGGTGATTTCTCCTTTCACACCTAATTTCCAGCATATTGACTTTATTAAAGTTGTTTTACCAGAGCCCATTAATGCTTTAAATAACAACACTTTTGATTTAGTTTTATCTAATATTAACTGGGCTATATGATCTATCTCATTCAAGGTGTATATGATTTCCATTATCTGGGTTCAAATATTGCAAAAGGTATCAACATCTCTTCTAAAGAAACACCACCATGTTGATAGGTATTCCTATAGTAACTTACGTAGTGGTTGTAATTGTTAGGGTACGCAAAAAACAAATCTCCTTTCGCAAAAATAAAACTACTACTCATGTTTATTTTAGGTAATTTGATAGTGCTAGGATCTGATGCTGCAAGAACATCTTTATTTTCATAGGATAGGCTGCGACCTGTTTTGTATCTTAAATTAGAACTGGTGTTCCTGTCACCTATAACCTTACTGGGCATAGTAACATTTATAGTTCCATGATCTGTGGTAAGTATTAATTTGAAACCTAATTCTTGTCCTCTTTGTATGATATCAAATAAAGGAGAGTTTTTGAACCAGCTTAAAGTTAGCGATCGATAACTCTTATCATTACTAGCTAATTCTTTGATGACCTCCATTTCTGTTTTAGAATGAGAAAGCATGTCCACAAAATTATAAACAACCACTGTCAAATCATTATCCTTTTGAGATTTAAAATTATCAGCTAGTTTGCGCCCGTTATTTTCGTTTGTTATTTTATGATACTGATGCTTTATGTTTAGACCTAGTCTTTTTAGTTGAGCCGTTAAAAAAGCATTTTCATGCATGTTTTTTCCGCCATCATCAGTATCATCTAACCACAAATCAGGATGACGTTTTTTCATGTCTTCTGGCATCAATCCTGAAAAAATTGCATTTCTAGCATATTGTGTAGCTGTAGGTAAAATAGAACAATACGTTTCTTCCTCAACCTTCTTATAATGATTGTTAATTAGGTTTTCAAATACTCTAAATTGATCATACCTTAAGTTATCCACTACAATTAATAAAACGGGTTCTGCCTTATTAAGATGTGGAGCAATTCGCTTTTTAAAAAGGTCATGACTTAAGGTTGGATTATTCTCATGCCCGTCAAACCAATCTGGATAATTTATTTCTATAAATTTGCAGAATTGTTGATTGGCCTCGTATTTTTGAGCCACGAGTATATCAAACATCCCAGAGTCATCTACATCTTCTAGTTCTATTTCCCAATAAATGAGTTTCTGGTAAAGTTGCACCCATTCTTCAAACGTATTAATCATGGACATATCCATTGCTATCTTGCGGAATTCTCTTTGATAATCACTTGTCGTCTTTGCATTGACCAGTTTGGAATGATCCAAAGTTTTCTTTACAGCAAGGAGAATTTGATGAGGGTTTACTGGTTTTATTAGATAATCAGCGATTTTAGAACCTATAGCTTCTTCCATGATATACTCCTCTTCACTTTTGGTTATCATGATGACGGGAAGCTGTGCTTGTTTTTCTTTTATTTCATGTAAAGTCTCAAGACCAGTAAGTCCAGGCATGTTTTCATCTAGAAAAATAAGATCATACCTCGTTTCTTCTATTGCCTCTAGCGCTTCGCTGCCAGATATTCTCGTATCAATAGAATAACCTTTATTCTCTAGGAATATGATGTGAGGCTTTAATAAATCCACTTCATCATCTACCCATAGTATTTTAATCTTAGCCATATCAGTATATTTGTGTTAAAATAGCTGTTCCATTGAAACAACAGAACAAACATAAAATATTAAACGATCCTATCTACGGTTTTATTTCGATTCCTTCTGAAGAGATCTTTAAAATTGTAGAACATCCTTACTTTCAACGTTTGCGTAGAATTACTCAGATGGGTTTGAGTTATCTGGTTTATCCAGGAGCTCATCACACTAGGTTTCACCATGCGTTAGGATGCTTACACTTGATGCAAAAAGCAGTTCAAGTACTTCGTTCTAAGTCTGTTGAGATAACAGATTTAGAAGAAGATGCTTTGTATAAAGCTATATTATTGCACGATATAGGGCATGGTCCGTTTTCTCATGCTCTGGAGTATCAGATCATTAAGAAAGTGACTCATGAGCAATTATCACTTCATTTTATGAATCATTTAAACACTCAATTTAACGGTAGTTTAACGTTGGCTATTCAGATTTTTAGAGGGGAATACCACCGCCCTTTTATGTTAGAATTGATTTCTAGCCAGCTAGATATGGATCGACTCGATTATCTAAAAAGAGATAGTTTCTATACCGGCGTTGCAGAAGGAAATATAAACAGTCAGCGTTTAATCACTATGCTTAACGTGGTGGATGATCAATTAGTTGTTGAGGAAAAAGGACTGTATAGCGTAGAAAACTTTCTCTCCGGACGCAGATTAATGTATTGGCAAGTCTATTTGCATAAGACAGGAATAGGTGCAGAGCATCTCTTACAGTCTGTTATAAAACGCATTAAGGAACTTATTGAAAAAGATATTTTTGTTGAATTACCTAAAAATTTAGGTTACTTCATTAAAAATAAACAACCTGATTTTAGTTCTAAGGATTTAGAAAGATTTGCTTTATTAGATGATTCCGATATCATCATGACTTTAAAATGGGGAAGTGAACACAAGGATATCGTGTTAAGTGAATTATGTAAAATGATTTTGAATCGTCAGTTGTTAAAAATAAAGCTCTCAGATAAACCCATCCCTCAAGAAAAGGTGGATAAGCATTTGCAGCGCTTTATATCCAATCATAATTTGACCTCGAAGGAAGCCTCTTATTTTGTATTTTCAGGAGTGGTTCATAATACTGCTTACACAAAAATACAGCCAATTAAAATGCTGAATAAGAATGGAAAGTTAGTAGAACTTATTAAGGCTGGAAAAGAAGATAGCTTCAAAGCACTGCTTAATGAAGTCCGAAAATATTACTGTTGTTATCCAAAGCTCCAAGATTGATATTAATTAGTACTTTTGCTCCAATGAATTTTACGATCAAACAAATTGCCGAAATCCTAGAAGGAACAATTGAAGGAGACTCAAATGTTGAAGTTAGTAAATTGTCAAAAATTGAAGAAGGTGTGTCAGGAAGTTTAAGCTTTCTATCAAATACCAAATATTCGTCTTACCTGTATACCACGGAAGCAAGCGCTGTCATTGTTGATAATGATTTTGTAGTGGAGCAACCTATTCTTTGTTCTTTAATAAGAGTGGAAGATGCTTATCTTGCGTTTACAAAGTTGTTAGAATTTTATCAAATCGACAAAATGAAAAAACAAGGGATAGAACAGCCTAGTTTTATTCATGAAACAACTAGTTATGGAGATTCCTTTTTCCTTGCGGCTTTTAGCTATATCGGGGAGCATGTGAAAATAGGGCACAATGTAAAGATATTTTCTAATGTTAATATTGGAGATCATGTCAGTATTGGAGATGATTCTATCATACACTCTGGAGTTCATATCATGTCAGAAACAGTTATTGGTAATCATGTGGTGATCAATTCTGGTACGGTTATAGGGGCAGATGGTTTTGGATTTGCTCCCAATAAAGACGGGACGTACACCAAGATACCTCAAACAGGAAATGTTGTTATTGAGGATTACGTAAATATAGGAGCCTTAACGACAATAGACAAGGCCACTTTGGGAAGTACAATTATAAGATCAGGGGTCAAACTGGATAATCAAATTCAAGTGGCGCATAATGTTGAAATAGGTGAAAACACCGTTATAGCGGCTCAAACAGGTATAGCTGGATCAGCAAAAATCGGTAAAAATTGTAGAATAGGTGGACAGGTAGGGATTGCTGGACACATTGAGATAGAGGATAATGTAGGTATTCAAGCACAAAGCGGAGTAGGGAAAAAAATAAAGAGTGGCTCTATTGTTCAAGGGTCTCCTGCATTTGATTTTGCTGACTGGAATAGAAGCTATGTGTTATTTAAAAATTTTAAAAAAATCGAATCAAGAATTTCAGATCTTGAAAAAATAAATAAAGTATAAATGACGGTTACACAATTTAAGCAAACAACCATTAAAAATGAGGTAACCTTGTCTGGGGTAGGATTGCATACTGGTAAGCAAGTTACCTTAGTCTTTAAAGCAGCACCAGAAAATCATGGATATGCTTTTCAACGTGTTGATTTGGAAGGAAGTCCGATAATCGAAGCGTCTGCTAATTATGTTACAGATACTAAAAGAGGTACAACCTTAGATAAAAGGGGCGTTCAGATCAATACTTGTGAACATGTTCTCGCAGCCTTAGTAGGTTTAGAAATTGACAATTGTCTGATAGAAATAGATAGTAGTGAACCACCTATCATGGATGGCTCTTCAAAATTCTTTGTCGAAGCCCTAGAAAAAGCAGGTAAAGTGGAACAGGAGCAATTCAGAGAAGAATATGTTGTAAAAGAGATTATTTCCTATAAAGACGAGAACACTGGTAGTGAGATTATCATGATGCCCGCAGATTCTTATCAAATAACGACAATGGTAGATTTTGGGACTAAAGTTCTAGGAACTCAAAATGCTACGCTCGATGCAATAGGCGATTTTAAGGATGAAATTTCAAGCTCTAGAACGTTCAGTTTTCTCCATGAGATTGAAATGCTTTTAGAACATGGATTGATTAAAGGTGGAGATCTTAATAATGCTATCGTCTACGTAGACAAAGAGCTTTCTGAGAAAACTACAGAAAGTCTTAAGAAGGCCTTTAAAAAGGATAACATAACCATTAGACCAAACGGTATTCTAGATAATTTAGAGCTTCATCATCCTAACGAGGCCGCTCGGCACAAATTGTTAGATGTGATAGGTGATCTAGCACTTATAGGTTACAGAATTAGAGGTAAAGTGATCGCTACCAAGCCTGGTCATTTTGTAAATACTCAGTTTGCAAAGAAAATGCACAAGATCATTAAGAAAGACATTAAGGACAATGTGCCGCAAGTAGATATACGTCAGGTTCCACTTATGGATGTGATGCAAATCATGGAAGTTCTTCCTCATAGGCCACCATTTCTATTGATCGACAAGATTTTTGAGCTTTCAGAAACTCATGTTATTGGTTTAAAGAACGTTACTATGAATGAACCGTTCTTCTTAGGTCATTTTCCAGGGCAACCGGTTATGCCGGGGGTTCTAATCGTAGAGGCAATGGCACAAACGGGGGGCATATTAGTATTAAGTACCGTTCCAGATCCAGAAAATTACTTGACATTTTTTATGAAAATGGATAATGTTAAGTTCAAAAGAAAAGTATCTCCTGGAGATACGCTTATATTTAGATGTGATCTTATTTCTCCTATAAGAAGAGGTATTTGTCACATGCAAGCTTATGCTTATTCGAATGGTATTCTCTGTGCCGAAGCTGAGTTGATGGCACAAATCTCAAAAGTTAAATAATGAATCAACCACTAGCATACGTACATCCAGGAGCAAAAGTTGCAAAAAATGTAGTTATAGAACCTTTTACAACTATCCATAACGATGTGATCATAGAGGAAGGAACTTGGATAGGGTCAAACGTAACCATTATGGAAGGTGCACGCATAGGTAAAAATGTAAGTATTTTTCCTGGTGCAGTTATCAGTGCTATTCCACAAGATAAAAAATTTGAAGATGAAGATACCGTAACTATCATAGGAGATAATACGACTATAAGAGAATGCGTGACGATTAATCGAGGCACCTCTGATAGAATGAAAACGGTTATAGGTAAAAACTGCTGGATCATGGCTTATTGTCATATTGCGCACGATTGTATTGTAGGCGATAATTGTATATTTTCTAATAACAGTACATTAGCAGGTCATATTACGGTAGGAGATTATGTGGTATTGGCAGGAATGGCTGCGGTGCAGCAGTTTTGTCAAATAGGAAGCCATGCTTTTGTGTCTGGAGGATCCTTAGTCCGCAAGGATGTTCCCCCATTTGTAAAGGCAGGAAGAGAACCATTAAGTTATGTAGGTATCAATTCAGTAGGTTTGCGTAGAAGAGGATTTGGGTTAGAAAAGATCAGAGAGATCCAAGACATCTACCGCATTCTTTATCAAAAAAATTATAACGTTTCTCAAGGTGTTGAGATCATTGAAGCAGAAATGAGCGCAACTCCGGAACGCGATGAAATATTAGAATTTATTAAAAACACTAAGCGAGGTATCATGAGAGGATACGTCAGCAAACAATAAGATATGGCAAGTACGAGCGACATTAGAAAAGGATTATGTATTCATTATAATCACGATATTTTTAAGATCATTGAGTTTCTTCACGTAAAACCAGGTAAAGGACCCGCATTTGTGAGAACTAAATTAAAATCAATTACTTCAGGTAAGGTGATTGACAATACCTTTTCTGCAGGACATAAAATTGAAGAAGTACGAGTAGAAACACAATCTTTTCAATTCCTGTATCAAGATCAAGAAGGGTACCATTTTATGAATACTGATAATTATGAACAAATACGTCTGCAAGAATCGGTACTCGATGCGCCGGGATTATTGAAAGAAGGTGAGGTGGTAAAAATTCAGATCAATACAGAAGATGATTCTCCATTATCCGTAGACATGCCGCAATATGTAGTGCTTGAAGTAACAGCTACAGAGCCAGGAATGAAGGGAAATACAGCTACAAACTCATCAAAACCTGCAACGGTAGAAACGGGTGCTGAAGTTATGGTACCTCTTTTTATTAATGAAGGTGATATTATAAGAATTGATACCGAGAAAGGGAATTATCACGAAAGAATGAAGCAATAATTGAAGTTTTCTAAAACATATCTACTTTCTGAAATTGCTGCTATTATAAACTGTAATTATACAGGTGATGCTTCGTTTCCCGTTTTAGGAATGAATGAGATTCATGTGGTAACCCCAGGTGACATCGTATTTGTAGATCATCCTAAGTATTATGATAAGGCGTTGCAAAGTGCTGCTACCATTGTGCTAATTAATAAGCAGGTAGACTGTCCAGAAGGTAAAGCATTACTTATTTCAGACGATCCTTTTAGGGATTTTAATAAACTTACTCAATATTTTTTTCCTTTTTCCGCTTTCGCGAAAGCGGAAGTTACCAACCTAATAGGAGAAAATTCACATATTCATCCCAGTGCCGTAATCGGGAGAAACGTAGAAATAGGGAGTAACACGATCATTCATGCTAATGTGAGTATAGGCGATCGCAGTGTGATTGGAAATAACGTGATTATTCATTCAGGTACTGTTCTCGGTGGAGATGCATTTTATTACAAACGCAGGCCTGAAGGATACGATAAACTACTAAGTAATGGTCGCGTAGTCATCGAAGATCATGTGGAATTAGGCGCAAACTGCACCGTAGATAGAGGGGTAACTGGAGATACCACTATTGGTTATGGTTCTAAAATTGACAATCAGGTTCAGATAGGTCACGATACTGTTCTAGGCAAGCACGTGTTGATTGCAAGTCAGACTGGCATCGCTGGCTGCGTTGTAGTAGAGGATGAAGTTACTATCTGGGGGCAAGTAGGTATTACTAGCGGGATTACTATAGGAAAGAAGGCTGTTATTTCTGCAAAATCAGGAGTCAGTAAATCTTTGGAGGGAAATAATCATTATTTTGGTGTTCCAGCTGATAAGTTTAGAAGTAAATACAAGGAAATAGCATCTATAAAGAAAATTCCAGAAATATTAGACCTACTTAAAAAGTTAGAAAAAAGCAGTTGATATTTTAATTAAAAGATAGATTATTATTTTTGGTTAACGATTGATTCTTACCTAGTTTAGCGCCTTAATTAATTAGCTTATAAATGTCTGCTGCAGCAAAGAAAATAGTAAAAGGTTTTTTAGATTCTGATGTGTTTGTCAACTTAGAAGAGTTTGATAACTACATACATAAGGATCTTAGGATGCATTGGCATGCAAGTTCTGGTTACAGAGAATTTAATTACGATGATTATTACAGATTGTGCCAGTCTACTGCATCTTCTTATGAAAGTATGAGGTCGGAAGTAACTCATCTTATAGGTGATAAGAAAGAGGTGGTGGCAAGATTTACGGTTTACGTGAGAACAAATGAAAATCCAAGAGAAGAAATTCCGGTAGGAGATTTTATTTCGATTTTTAAATTAGAAAACAATCAAATTATCGAGGTGTACCAATCCAGCCACTTATCACAAGATTAATTAGCAATATTCCATATAAATTATAAACAATGAGCGTTTTAGTAAACAAAGATTCTAAAATAATAGTACAAGGTTTCACCGGTAGTGAAGGTACCTTCCATGCAGGTCAAATGATCGATTACGGTACCAACGTAGTAGGTGGTGTAACACCTGGTAAAGGCGGACAAGAACATCTAGGAAAACCAGTGTTTAATACGGTAAAGGAAGCGGTAGAAAAAGCGGGAGCTGATGTAACCATCATTTTTGTACCTCCTGCTTTTGCTGCAGATGCCATAAAAGAGGCTGCTGACGGAGGTATTAAAGTAATTATAACGATTACTGAAGGAATTCCAGTTGCCGATATGGTGAAGGTAGCAGATTATATAAAAGGTAAAGATTGTCGCTTAATAGGTCCTAACTGTCCAGGGGTGATTACTCCTGGCGAAGCAAAAGTAGGTATCATGCCAGGTTTTGTATTTAAAAAGGGAAAGGTAGGTATTGTTTCTAAATCAGGTACGCTTACCTATGAAGCCTCTGACCAAGTAGTTAAACAAGGTTACGGTATCTCCACAGCAATAGGTATAGGTGGTGATCCAATAATTGGCACCACTACCAAAGAAGCTGTTGAGCTTTTCATGAACGATCCAGAAACAGAAGCTATCGTTATGATAGGTGAAATAGGCGGTCAATTAGAGGCTGATGCTGCAAAGTGGATCAAAGCTACTGGTAATAAAAAACCTGTTATAGGTTTTATCGCTGGTGAAACGGCTCCTGCAGGTCGTACAATGGGTCATGCAGGCGCAATTGTAGGTGGAGCCGAAGATACAGCTCAAGCTAAAAAAGCAATTTTGAAAGAATGTGGAATCCATGTAGTAGATTCTCCAGCCGAAATTGGTAAAAAAGTTGCCGAAGTTTTAGGATAAATTTTCTTAGGCCAGAATAGAACTCGTTAAGGAATGATTTGTATTCTGGCTATTTTATAAAAATGAACTACTTATGAAATTATTAGAAGGTAAAAATGTAATTATTACTGGCGGCAGTAGAGGAATAGGAAAAGGTATAGCCCAAGTTTTTGCAAAAAACGGAGCAAATATTGCCTTTACATATGCCAGTTCTGAAGGTCCAGCTTTAGAATTAGAAAAAGAGCTTGCGGCTTTAGGCGTAAAAGCAAAAGCATACAAAAGCAATGCAGCCGACTTTAAAGAATCACAAACACTAATCGATGCTGTTACCAAGGATTTTGACAGTATAGACGTATTGATTAATAATGCTGGTATCACGAAGGATAATTTGTTGATGAGAATTAGTGAGGAGGATTTTGATAACGTAATTCGAGTTAACTTAAAGTCTGTTTTTAACATGACCAAGGCTGTTCAACGTACCATGCTTAAACAGCGCTATGGAAGTATCATTAACATGAGCAGTATCGTAGGTGTTAAAGGAAATGCTGGACAGACTAATTATGCTGCTAGTAAAGCTGGAATTATTGGATTTAGTAAATCTGTTGCGTTGGAATTGGGTTCTCGCAACATAAGATGTAACTCTATTGCTCCTGGATTTATTGAAACAGAAATGACCAGTTCACTCAAGGAAGCAACAGTTCAAAGTTGGAGGGATGCGATTCCATTAAAACGCGGAGGTACAACTGAAGATGTTGCTAATGCCTGTGTTTTTCTGGCTAGCGACTTATCCACTTATATTACAGGACAGACACTACATGTTGATGGTGGAATGCTAACTTAGTAAAATATAAATTTGATGACGGTATTTTTGATGATTATTGCTGCAGTTGTAGCTGCGTTAATAGCTCTTTTTCAATACAGTTATATAGGTGCATCAATAAACACCAAAAAGAAACCGTGGTTTGCGTTGTTGCGTTTTCTTACGGTTTTTTGTATTTTATCCTTATTCATTGCCCCTAGATTTAATTCAAAAACCTATGAGTCGGTACTGCCACAACTAGTAATAATGGTCGATGATTCAAAGTCTATTGACTACTTAGAAGCATCCAGTTCTGTACAAAAAGATTTAAAATATTTGCTAGAAAACGATGAGCTGATTTCTAAATTTGAGATACAAACCTTTCAGTTTTCTGATCGCGTTGAACTCTTAGATTCCTTACATTTTAACAAAACAGAAACGGACCTAGGAAAAGCTATTCTAGAGCCTCAAGAGCTTTTTAAAAATAGAAATAAAGCAGTGGTCCTTCTTACGGATGGAAATCAAACTGCGGGTAATAGTTATGCCTATTCTGAGCGCGATGATAAAACAAGCTTGTACGCACTCATTTACGGGGACACTACTCAATATCCGGATTTGCAGATTACCAACATAAACGTGAATCGTTATTCCTATCTCAACAATGAATTTCCAGTTGAGGTGTTCATATCACATCAAGGAACCGAAAATACAACACGTAGCTTTAAAGTTACTCAAGGAAAAAACACCTTATATCAACAGACATTCTCATTCGATGCAAATAAAAGCTCGGCTGTAGCGAGTTTTAATCTAACCAGTACGTCTGTGGGAACACAGGCTATGACAGCTACTATAGAACCACTATCAGAAGAAAAAAATACAAAAAATAATCACAGCAGTTTTGCTGTAGAAGTAATAGACCAGCAAACTAATATATTGATTCTTAGCGATCAGCTGCATCCAGACATAGGAACACTTAAGAAAGCTATTGAATCCAATCAACAGCGTAAGGTTACTTTTAAAAACACTTCTGATTTTTATGATCTCAATGATTACAATCTGGTGATTATGTTTGGAGTAAGTGCTGCGTTTGAGAAAGCGTACACGCAAAAAGAGCAACTTAATAAAAATACTTGGATCATTACAGGTCCAGATCCTGATCTGGTTTATCTCAACGCAAAACATTCATCATTCCAGATAGAAACAGACGAAGAATACGATGAAGTGCAACCGATTCTCAATGATTCTTACGCGACTTTTAATTTAGAAAAATTAGATTTTGACGATTATCCGCCAGTCTCTGTACCTTTCGGTGCTGTAATATTTAACACCAATGCAAACGTACTTTTTTATAAGCAAATAGGAACTATTGCGACGAGGCAGCCGCTGTGGTTTACATACGAAACTGGCGATTCTAAACATGCGGTAACTCTTGTTAATGGCCTATGGAGATGGCGAGCACAAAGCTTCCTAAGTAATAAAGATTTTAAAAACTTTGATGATTTAATAGGCAGCCAGATTCAATATCTTGCCAGCAATAAAAAGCGAAATAGGCTAGAAGTAACCTATGAAACTTTTTATTATCAAAATAAATCTATTGTGATTAATGCACAGTATCTCGATAAAAATTACGAGTTTGAAGATAATGGAATCTTAAATATGACCTTAAGTAATAAAAAGAACAAGGAAGTTATTACAAGACCATTTGTACTAAGTGGTAATTCCTATAAAGTGGATTTAAGTGGTTTAATCAATGGAGATTACACTTTTATAGTTCAAGTGGAAAATGATCAGTTATCTCGTTCCGGATTATTTAGTATATTGGAATACGATATAGAAAAACAACAAGCAAGTGCTAGTGATGCTGGTATGAAAAAGGCACTAGGAAACTCAAATGTCATGTATCAAGGACAGGTGGATCAATTAATTGCCAGATTAAATAGTGACCCATTGTTGCAAACAGTAGAAAGAGCAAATGTTAAACAATCCAGTTTAATAGACTGGAAGTACTTGTTAGGCGTTATCTTGCTACTCTTAGGAATAGAATGGTTTCTAAGAAAATATAACGGATTAGTTTAAAAAAAGAATATTATGGAAAAATTACCCAAAGCAGCAGTATTTACCCTTATTGGAATTGCAATACTTGTTGTTGTTATTTTTAAAAGCTCGGTTGTGATTGAGTCTGGTCAGGCTGGAGTATTATTTAAAACACTCGATAATGGTGTGGACAGAGAGAACACGTATGGTGAAGGATTTCACATCATTGCACCTTGGAATGACATGATTGTTTATCCCGTAAGACAGCTTTCAGTAGCTGACAAGATGCGAGTTCTTTCAGTTAATGGTCTTGAAGTACAAGTAGATGCAACGGTATGGTACCAGCCTCAGTATGATAAGTTACCGTATTTACACCAAGAAAAAGGACGTAATTATGAGTCTGCTATTCTTGCTCCGGCTATTAGTGCTGCCGCTAGAAGTGTGGTAGGACGTTATACCCCAGAGCAACTTTATTCCAGTAAAAGAGATGTAATTCAAAGTGAAATCCTCGAAGAGGTTCAAATAGAGCTAGCAGCTCAGTACATACAGGTTAACCGTGTATTGGTGGAAGACGTGACATTACCAGTTAAAATTAAAGAGGCTATCGAGCGTAAATTACGTCAGGAGCAAGAAGCCTTAGAATATGAATTCCGTCTTGCAAAAGCGACTAAAGAGGCTGAGAGACAAAAAATTGATGCAGAAGGTAAGGCAGTTGCCAACACTATTTTAAGCGCATCACTTACGGAGAAGATCCTTAAAGAAAAAGGTATAGAAGCAACATTGAAATTAGCAGAATCTCCTAACTCCAAAGTTATCGTCATCGGCGGTGGAGGTGAAGGTGGTGGAATGCCTATAATTTTAGGGAACCAGTAAGTTGAGTTGATTTTATTAGATTTAAAAATCCCATTTCACCATTTGTGAAATGGGATTTTTTATGTTTTATAGAGTCAGTTCGGTTGTAGCTACTCATCATGCGCAATATTTTGTAAGAGTTTAAAACTAGGAAGCTACCAAGGAGGCTTGGCTTAATCAAAGCTTAGTTCAAAGCGGGATCTTTAACAGGTGGTAACTATGTCCCTTAACGGACAGATTGCTATTTTAATATTGTTAGAAAGGCTGATCTTGATCAATCGCCCTTCAAAAAGAAAGCTATCTGGAATGCTTGAAACATTTTAGGAAATGACCTAACCTTTAAGGTGCTTATCTTGCGTTGTTTTTTCTACCGAAATAGAAGGGAGTTTCTATCAAGGAGGTTGGATTCTTTTTCTGTATCAAGAGTATCTTGAGCATGAAGGTTCTTAAAAAAAGTTTTACGGCATGAATTGCAGATGGATGTTCTCATTATAATTTAGTAGCATATTGTTTTACAGTTTGTTGTGAATTCGCTTTCGCGAAAGCGAGAATACAAAAAATAGGAATTGGAAGTCTCCTATAATTTCAGTTTAATTGAGCTGTAATAGTAGTACTTTTGTTTCACTTAAAATAAGTCATATGTCTACCGCAAAGAAGCAATATAAGAGGGTCACTGTCAAATCACTGACAGAAATGAAAGGGAATAAGGAGAAAATCTCTATGTTAACTGCTTATGATTATACCATGGCAAAAATTATCGATAGTGCTGGTATAGACGTTATTCTTGTTGGAGATAGTGCTAGTAATGTAATGGCGGGACATGAAACGACTTTACCGATAACGCTGGATCAAATGATTTATCATGCGAGTAGTGTGGTAAGAGGAACAGAACGCGCGCTTATTGTTGTAGATCTGCCCTTTGGTAGTTACCAGAGTGACCCCAAAGAGGCATTGCGCAGTGCCATACGTATCATGAAAGAAAGTGGTGGTCACAGTGTGAAGTTAGAAGGTGGAAGCGAGGTGAAAGAGTCTATTAAACGTATTCTGAATGCAGGAATTCCTGTCATGGGACATTTAGGCCTTACTCCTCAATCCATTTACAAATTCGGAACCTATACGGTACGAGCAAAAGAAAAGCAGGAAGCCGATAAACTTATTGAAGATTCCCTAGCTATGGAACGTATGGGTTGTTTTGCTTTGGTATTAGAAAAAGTACCAGCAGCACTTGCTAAACAAGTAGCTGACCAACTTACCATTCCAGTAATAGGAATAGGCGCTGGCGCTGGAGTAGATGGACAGGTTTTAGTTTCTCACGATATGTTTGGTATGACACATGAATTTAATCCTCGTTTTTTACGTCGCTATTTAAACCTCTATGAAGATATGGGTCATGCCGTAGCAAATTATGTGAAAGATGTAAAAGCAATGGACTTTCCTAATGACGACGAGCAGTATTAATCTTAAATCTAAAATGGATACCATGTAAAACTATATGTTTTCCTTTTGCTTTGCAAAATTGATTGCCTCTTGCTAATAGGCTACTTATATTTTAAGATCGTTGTAGCTTTCAGATATCTATTCAAAAATCATGAGTGAATAACGAGTAGACAAAAACCTATTATGGAGAAAAGGGATGAATAAACATCTCGTTAAAGGTTTTTACTATTAATTACCTTCCTCTTTTATTTTATACAGTCAGGAGGTACGGTGATTTTATCGGAATATCTTTTGAGATGTTTAGGGTCATTCATATCCCATCCACCCTTTTTGAATTTTTAGTTTATTTATATTTATTGGTACCTATCACATCATTATGTTTTAAAGTTTTAATAAAGGAACTTAAAATTTGGCTGTACGTGATACTATTTTCATTGTTGTTGTCGTTGTTTAAATAGATGGTTTTAAGTTACTTAATTGAAATTATAGGTATGCTAGTAATGGATCTGTAATATCTATAATCACTACCTTTTTCAGTAATTCTGTTAGTTTCAGTCTAGTTCACAATTCCTTTAAGGGCTAAAACCATATTGATAATTCTTCAATTGAATTCTTTTTTTTGGTTTTTTTGCTTGTCGATTTATGTGAATTTAAATAGGATGTTTATTTTGCACCTGTTAGAAACCGAAAACTACAGGGCCGGGGCACAGGTTTTGTACTTAAGTAAAACCTTCGAGATACAACAAAGCAATGCTGCTATGCAAATTAATGAAGTATTTCATATTCATACTTGACGCTTCTTACTTCATATTTAAGACTCTTGTTCATTACTTGTGAATACTAAGGCTAAGAATGCTTTACAAATTTATCCAAGTTCTCTATTTTTAAAAATTACAATTTAAAACATTCATGGGAACATTTATAATAGAAGGTGGGCATCAGTTAAAAGGAGATATCCATCCGCAAGGGGCTAAAAATGAAGCGCTTCAAATACTTTGTGCTGTTTTATTGACAGACCAACCGGTAGAGATTAATAATGTGCCAGACATTATTGATGTGAATAAACTCATCGCTTTGTTGAGTAATCTAGGTGTGAAAGTGACCAAAAATGGCACTGAATCGTATACTTTTCAAGCAGATAATATCAATTTAGACTGGTTACAGTCCGAAGAGTATAAAATTCAAGGTCGTGGATTACGTGGTTCCATTATGTTAGTAGGCCCTTTACTGGCACGTTTTGGTAAAGGATATATTCCACGTCCTGGTGGAGATAAAATAGGACGTCGCAGGCTAGATACTCACTTTGAAGGTTTTATAAAATTAGGAGCAACATTCAGATACAACAAAGAAGAATATTTTTACGGAGTAGAAGCAGAAGAGTTGCATGGGGCCTATATGCTTCTTGATGAAGCATCTGTAACAGGAACGGCTAATATTGTAATGGCAGCGGTTTTTGCCAAAGGAAAAACAACTATTTACAACGCTGCTTGTGAGCCTTATTTACAACAGTTGTGTAACATGCTTGTGCGCATGGGTGCCCGAATATCTGGAATAGGCTCTAACTTGTTGATTATAGAAGGTGTAAAAAAATTAGGTGGTACAACACATCGTATTCTCCCAGATATGGTTGAAATAGGAAGTTGGATAGGTCTTGCGGCTATAACTAAATCGGAGGTTACCATAAAAAATGTATCTTATGACGAGTTGGGAATTATACCAGCAACATTTAGAAAGCTGGGTATTCTTATAGAACGCAAGGGAGATGATATTTATATTCCTGCTCATATCGATGGTTATGAAATAAAAAACTACATAGACGGCTCTATTCTTACGATTTCTGATGCACCATGGCCAGGCTTTACACCAGACTTATTGAGCATTGTTTTAGTCGTGGCAACACAAGCAAAAGGTAGCGTATTGATACACCAGAAAATGTTTGAAAGTCGTTTATTTTTTGTAGATAAATTGATTGATATGGGAGCAAAGATTATTCTTTGCGATCCTCATAGAGCTACGGTTATAGGTCATGACTTTCAATCTCAATTAAAGGCAACTACTATGACCAGTCCAGATATTAGAGCTGGTATCTCCTTACTTATTGCTGCATTGAGTGCAAAGGGAACCAGTACGATTCACAACATTGAACAAATCGATCGAGGGTATCAAAATATTGATACCAGGTTAAGAGCTATAGGAGCAAAGATCAAACGCATTAGTTGATATTTTAATGGTCCTTGTTAAAGACCAAATACCATTGCGCTGAACTAATAAAATATATAGATTTGATGCTACAAGATCATAAACAATGGATAAAACCTCTTGTTTATGGCATAAATTGTGACAGGAGTGTGTATTACGGAGCGTTAAAAAAGAATGTTATATTATCTCGAAACTGCTAGAAAAGCTACTATAAGGATACCTAAAATTGATTTAATTATTTTTAATGTTTTATGGGTTCCACTTTCGCGAAAGTTGAACCTACAATAGAAATTCTGCTAAGATCAAACGGCATGGCTTTAAATAGTACAACACCTAAAGTAAATGCTGATTTACGACAGATAAATAGGAGTAAACAACTGAACAATGGCGCTCTTAATCCTTGATTATATAAAAAATTGAAAGTGAATCGTTCTTCCTACGACTCTTTTGTCGCAGTTCTTTAACCTAAAATAACTTCTTTGTGACCATTTTAGGCAAGGAATTTGATAACTTGCAAGTATGAAAAAGATAAAAGCTTTTATTTTTGTTCTTTCGGCTAGTATTTCTTTTGCTCAAGAAATACCTAAAACTACGCCTAGAACTATAGAACCTATACCACAAACTAATAGTGGTGGTTCCATGCTATTTCCAGAAAAAAAGGAAACTAAAACTTATAACAGACCTAAAGAGAATAATGAGATCAAAATGCGGCAAGAAACCGATTTAGTTGATCCAGGAGTTAAATATGAAAAGCAAAAGTTTAAAAGAGATGCACCAGTAGGTGCTGGATTTAAAAGTGATACGTTTTTAGGAGAGATCAGAACTGGCGAAAAATTATTGCGTTTAATTTGTAGGGACCACCAATTTGAAGACGGCGATATGGTTAGGATATGGCAAGATGATATCATATTAGTGAACAAAATTTATCTCAGAAATATTTACCAAGGAGTCAGTATACCCCTAAAGGATGGTTTTAATAAGATCGAGATAGAAGCATTAAATCAAGGAACATCGGGACCCAATACAGCTGAGTTTAAGGTGATGGATTCTAAAGGGAAAGTAGTCCAACAAAATATTTGGAACCTTGCTGCCGGAGTAAAAGCAACGTTGATTATTTTGAAAAATGAGTAAATCTCTTTTTCTAAACAGAAAAATTATTCTCACCTTAAGGGAAACACAATTCTAAAGCAATTTAAAAGCATCTCGAGCCTATTTACAAAAATCCAACACAAACACTTGAAATGCCAGATTGGAACTATTTTGGGTCCAGGTTATTTTAGAAATCAACAGGTTACATATAAGTTTTGATAGCTTAGATGGGAACTCTATCACCTACACAAATATAGTTTTTTATAGGTGCGATATTAATCAGTAGGTATTCGGCTTGTAATTTCAACTACTGTTTTTTCTTCTAAATCTCTTAGAGTAAAGGACCCTATGCGCACTCTTGCTAAGCGCAATACAGGAAATCCTACGGCAGCGCACATTTTACGTACCTGTCTAAATTTACCTTCTTTTAAAGTTACAGAAACCCACGAACTGGGACCATGCCGATCATCTCTTACCCGTTGTAATGTCTCCGGAAGTATAGGAAATTCTTCTAGGATGAATGCTTGACATTGTTGAGTTAAGTACATACTTCCATGGATACTAATTTCTATTCCAGAGCACATCTTTTCTATTGCCTCTGGCGTCATTATTCCATCTACTTGGGCATAGTATTCTTTTTCCACTTTTCCTTTCTTATTAACGACATTACTGAATTGCCCATCTGTGGTAATCATTAACAAGCCTTCGCTAGTCTCGTCCAGCCGACCTACTGCCATACTGTCTTTAGGAAAATCATGGAGTTCTCGCAGAAACTTCTTGTTTTTTTGATGCCTATCATTAGTGCTAAACTGACTTAGCATCTTATAAGGTTTATAGATTAAAAAGTGGCGGTGATTCATAGTAATTTCTCTATCGTATCTGATATCGCGTTAAATTTGTCGCTTTTCACGTTCCTTATTGTTAAAAAAAGAGGTGGGTCCAAGGCGCTGACTTTTCACCTTATTACATTCAAAAATAATTCAATTTATGCGTATTCGTCATATAGGAATCGGAAAAATAAAGTCTATCCAATCTTGTGAAATTACTATACAACACCTAAAATAAATCACGCATTATATGGGAAGGAATAGCAAGTTCTTGCTCTCTCATAGTCAATGGAATACGTACAAGTTTCAATAAGTTCAATCCTGAATTTGTCAATACTTTGCGCAACTCTGCTATTTTTGAATGGGTTAGTTGTATGCTTAAAATGGAATGATTTCTAGGGTAAATAGGATGTGTTATCAACGAAAGCAGCTGTTTTCTTCTGATTTTGCTAAGCTGTTCCGTTTTTAAGTCCAAATAACTAGCTCCTAAGTTTTGTTGCAGTGTTATCCATAATTTTGCAAATGTAGGGGTGGATACTTTTTCTTCTATAATCGCATAATATTGCTGTACTAAATATTTCATAATCAATAATTTATTTATTCGTTTAACAGATCATTTCTTTTAAGTTTTATTCCTTTCCTTATCAAATATGCAGAATTAGCACTGGGTATATCGCGTGTCCATTTTGGTAGAATGAGTCTTACCAAAATTTTGTCTATATGAGAAACCAATTCATAATTTTGAAAGAAGCGTATGTGTACAAGTTCCTTTTTTAAACCTTACCAGACCGTATTACATAACAGGTAATTTCCATCGCGAGTATTACAGGAATAGAAACGTATTAATATGATATAAGTTGTGGATAAAGTATACAAGTTGCAAACCCTATAGGAAACAATACACCATATCCGTCTGATGGGCCATTCTTCTTAGTTGAGTCCTAGAACTTCCTAGCTTACGCGAAATTATTCCATCGAGAATATTAGAGATGAGTCCAATATGCATAAGGCCTAAAATCGTCGTTTTTGCCGCATCACCTATGAAATAAGCCAGTATTACTGGTATAAGAGCTCTTATTAGTTGAAATAAAATCAATGCTTTTGGTATATTCATTCTGATAGATTTCACATAGGAATTGAATTATTGCGTTTCTTAAATAAAGTATTTTGTTCCCTGCTATTTTAGTGAGCTAATTTTGTAAAAATTGCAAAATAAAAAATGCTGTTATAATGATTTCAAAAAGTGCAAATCTTTTTGATCCAACAAGTTACAAGCAGAGTTAAGTTATAAAGAGGAATTCAATACCAAATAATTTCAAGTTAGTTGATACGGATATAGTCGGCTGTAAAACTTTTTTTCTGGGAGTCACCTGATTGTATTGCGACTTTATCTATGAAGTTTAAAAGGAACCATTGAATTCCTATTATAGGTTTCTTGTCAGGTTTGTTGACATCAAATTTTCTTACAGGGCAGCCGTTATAAAATCAGTAGTGGTGAATTAAATATTGGCTTTATTCAAAAAAATAGAGACTATCAATTTGCTTTTTAAATGTCGTTTAAGAGTCTCCATCGTTACTACTTCAAGTACGCTACTATAAGTATCTAAAGAAGCACAAACCGTTACTATTCATCATTTAAAGTGTAGAGCTTTATCAGTATATAATGTGCCCATTATCGCCTTTTTCAATCTAATTCAAAAACATTGACGTTGGACCCATATACATTTGTGATATATATATATCCCTTCTTTAACTTCATACCTGCTCTCAGGCTTAATATGTTTCAAACAACAATAGTTACAAAAGCAACAATTAGAAGGAGCAGATATACTTAAGTTTCAAGTCCATTTATATGGGTATTGGAATCATACCTTTTAGGTAACGATTCCATATACTAAATAGTGAAATAATGAATTGTGAAATATATATGAGAATCAAAAAAGCAACAAAGGCGCTGCTGCAAAGTTGCTTACAAAAGGAGCCTTTCCTACTCCTTTAACTTAACAAACTTTGTTTTATAGAACCGAGCTATCAAGACTTATAACTCCACAGATCCTTTTCCCTCGCGTACAAGAACAGGTTCATCGCCAGTAAGGTCTATGATGGTAGATCCTATATTACCTCCGTAACCACCATCAATAACAAAATCTACTAGTTTGTCCCACTTTTCGACGATAAGGCTAGGATCTGTTGTATATTCTATTACTTCATCTTCATCTTTTATAGAAGTAGAAATAATAGGATTCCCTAATAATATTACTAATTCTATGGCTATTGTGTTATCTGGAACACGTATTCCTACGGTCTTCTTTTTCTTAAAAACCGCGGGCAAATTATTATTGCTGGGTAAGATAAAAGTATAAGGTCCTGGTAAATTGCGCTTTAAAATTTTAAAGGTATGTGAATCAATCTGACTTACATAATCACTTAAATTGCTTAGATCTTTACAAATAAAGGAAAAATTAGCCTTTTCTAGTTTAACTCCTTTTATTCTAGCGATCTTTTCTAAAGCCGTTTTATTAGTAATATCGCAGCCTAATCCATACACAGTGTCTGTAGGGTAAATAACAAGGGCACCAGCACGCATAGCGTCTGCAATACGTTTTAATTCTCTTTGATTGGGGTTGTCTTCGTATATTCTAATCAATTCAGCCATAACTAGTATTGCGGATTTAAAAGCGCTTTAATCGGAATCCATAAAAAGGCAACAATAATTACCGCTATTATAAACTTAATCCAAAATTTTAAATTGCCATCTCCAGAATTAGGGACAACGTCATATTTATGTTTTCCATTCCGATCTATTTTGATGGAGATTCGATTCCTAGAGGAATCGTTGTCGACCTTTTGGGTTTTTAAAAACCATAAATAAGCCGCTACAAGAATACTTGAAACTACAATAATATACAGCATCCCTTGTGAGCTGGTTTGCAGTAATTGTGGTGATATGTATATGTATGAGTTCAAAATATTGATCTAATAGGAGTTAAAGTTAAGTATAAAATTGGTAAATCAGTTGGTTCTATATAGCTTTCTAGTTTAACGTGGCATCTTCATATTTTTACTTTTAGAGTTCATTATTTACTTTAGGGATTTTTATTGAGTGACACTTTTTAAGGAGTCCTGCAGTCCTTTAGTTATAGTTACACCTAACCCGCGCAGCGTTTATTCCATAGTTCTACTTTACCATTACAGTTAAAATAACTACAGTTTAAAGATAGTTAGGGTTCTGCTTTCGCGAAAGCTTGCTAACAACTTTTTAACGACACCTTAGGAATATTTTGGGAATACCATAATTTATTCTAAAGCCAATTCATCAATTTTTTAATTCTATTTAATTTGTGTGCATAAGGTGCATATACAACAGGTAAATCGATCCAAGTGCCGCGATGTACGACTCCTTTGAAATGAGAGAAGGTCTCAAAAGTTTTCTGGCCGTTATAAGAACCTATACCGCTATTTCCTACGCCGCCA
>NZ_JBLIGN010000007.1:0-70245 GCF_047636915.1 Nonlabens sp.
TGAGAGTAATGCCGTATTTACTGAAAAAGGAATGGTCATGTACTTCAACAGGAACAATACAAAACGTGTTAAAATAAACGGAGAAAGGGTTTCTAATATTCAATTGTATCGAGCAGAAAAGGTGGATAATAAATGGACTAACGTTACCTTATTACCTTTTAATAATGATCTATATAGCATAGAACATCCTTCTATAAGTAAAGATGGTAAAACTCTTTATTTCTCAAGCAACATGTCAGGAGGATACGGAGAGTTTGATCTCTACAAAGTGATGCTCCATACAGACGGATCTTATGGCGATCCTATTAATTTAGGAGCTTCTGTTAATACAGCGTTCAGAGATCAATTTCCTTACATCAGCACTATCAATACGCTGTATTATGCAACTAATGGGAAACAAGGATTAGGAGGCTTAGATATATATAGAGTGAATATGATCAATGGAGAATTTGATAACCCCATCAACCTAGGCAGTAGTATAAATAGTCCTAGAGATGATTACGCTTTTATAATTGATGAAGTAACTAACGAAAGTTATTTTTCTTCCAACAGAGATGGTTTAGATCAAATTTATTCAGGGAAAAGAAAAGAAAATATACGTGCTAAATATATGGTCATTGGTAGGGTACAAGACAGCATTAGTAAAAAAATATTGCCGGGATCACAGGTTTCATTATTTGATGAGCACGGAGTGGTCATAAACGACATCCTTACGGGAGGTGATGCTTCTTATACATTTAGACTTGAACCTAGTAAAAAATATACTGTGCGGGCAACTAACAGCCGTTATATTCCGCAAAACATATCTTTTTCTACCCAAAAAGACGGTAAGATTAGTCACGATATCCTTTTAACGCTTCTATCCTATGAAAATGCAGAAGAAATTATAAAACAAGATCGTAAAGGAGATATACAAGTAGAATTAGAACAAATTTTCTTTGATTTTGATCAAGCTGTCATTAAACGCCAAGCTGCTGCAACTTTAAAAGATCTGGTAACTATTATGAAGAAATATCCTGAAATGAATGTGGAAGTATCGGCACACACTGATATTCGTGGATCCAGTGAATACAACCTTCTTTTATCTAATAAACGTGCCGAATCAACAATGAAATACTTAATCAGTCAAGGAATTAATAAAAATAGGTTGCGCAGTATAGGCTACGGTGAAATGCAACCACTCAACAATTGCATTAAAGAAGGCCTTTGTTCTGACGAAGAGTATGAAATAAACCGTCGGTGCGAATTTACAATTATGCAGTAACAACCATCATTACATTCATAAATCCCAATCAGCTGTACAGTTGATCGAGAATTATTTAATGCAAAGTTATTGACCTAATCTATTGCTTTTCCGCTTTCGCCAAAGCGAGAATACAATTCACACTCATAATATGTTCGTATGCTATTAGTTGAAATTTACAATATCATGATAAAACATCAAATTAGACCTCTATCCTTTAATAGCGGCATCTTTACATAAGTTGCAGAGCTTTTTACTCTATGCAGTAATGAATCCAGGCATATTCCTGTGTATGGAGCCTAATTGTAATCACATTGCTGTAAAAATTTTAAAGATGAAGTGACAAAAGGGCAATCTGTCACGTGTCTTGGGGCTTGAATGGTTAATATAAATCACATAATTTGATACAAAACTTAATAATTTACTAAAGCTGTATTAAGAATTTTATAAACAGACCAGAAAATGATATAAGAATTGTAAATTTAGGTTAAAATCATCCTTATGACTATTCAATTTAATTATCAGCATGTTTCTGGAAGTGAAGAACTAGAAAACTACACGAAAGAAAAATTACAGATCATCTTTGACCGTTACAGTTGGGTAACCAGAGCAGATGTTTTTTTTAAGACTGAAAATACATCAAGTGATGAAACTGGAAAAATTGCACAAATAAGATTAAGTGCTCCAGGTCCTCGACTCTATGCTGAAGAAAGCCATGATACTTTTCACGAGTCGGTAAATAAGGTAGTTGATCAATTGAAAACACAATGTGAAAAAAGAAAAGCCACTATAAAAACACATTCATAATATGATTTCTCTAGCTACAGATCCAAATCAAATTGTACTCTTTTATAACTCCAATCAAAAAAGTCACAGAGAAACTCTTGCTTATTCAGAGTCTTCCGGCAAAAGGCTCCTTTCCATCGATGTGTCGAAAGATAAAGTTGCGGGAACTGCTTGGACTGAAATTGCAGATGCGCTTCAAATAAGAGTAAGCGATCTTTTGCATACGGACCATTCTAGCTATGTAAAGAAGTACGGGGAACATCACGACATCGATTGTAATGGGGCTATTAAAACATTGCAAAAAGATCCTGACATGCTTATATTTCCTATAGCTATTCAAGGTGAAAAGGGTATGGAAATAAAGCTTTACAGTGAAATGTTAGCCTTTTTTGACATGGATACTGCGTCCATACGCATTCCATAATATCATCACTACCTAAAAATTCTAAATCCAGCTCTTTCGAGTTGGATTTTATCATTCCAATCAACTCACTGATATGATCATTTGGATATCATTTATTGCTTTAGTTAGTGTATTTTTATTTCTAGATCTTTTTGTTTTTAATAGAGAAGCGCATGTCATCAGCACAAAAGAAGCTTCTAAATTTACAGCCCTTTGGGTTGGTATAGCCTTGGCATTTACCGGGGCAATATATTTGATATATGATGGGAATTATATAAATAACCCAGATCAGTTGACCGCTGTAGATGCTTCTTTAAAATACGTAACTGGCTATCTTATTGAGCTATCCCTAAGTATTGATAATATTTTTGTTATTGCAGTAATCTTAAAGTCCTTCTCGATAGATCAAAAATACCAGCACCGTATTCTATTTTGGGGCATTGTTGGTGCTCTTGTCTTTAGAGCATTGATGATTCTGTTTGGTATTGCATTGATCAATGAAATCAGCTGGATGACTTATATCTTTGGTGCTTTCTTGCTGTATACCGCTTTTAAAATGATAAGGAGCAATGAGGAAGAATTTGATCCTAAAACTTCAAAAATTTATAAAATATCTAGAAAATTATTTCCGGTAACAGACCGCATAGAAGGACAACAATTGTTTATCAAAAAAATGGGCAAACGTATGGCTACTCCTCTATTTCTAGCTCTTGTAGTTATTGAATTAACAGATATTCTATTTGCTTTAGATTCTATTCCTGCCATACTAGCTATTACTTCAGATCCATTTCTTGTGTTCTCCAGTAACATTTTAGCTATTATGGGATTGCGTAGTATGTACTTCTTCTTAGCTAACTTATTAGATCAATTTAAATACATACATTACAGTTTGGTCGCTATACTTGCATTTGTAGGTTTTAAAATGATTCTAGTAAACTATGTGCATTTTCCAGAATGGATTTCTTTAACTGTTATTCTTCTTTCTCTTCTTCTTGGAGGTATATTTTCTAAATATTATAAGACAACTTAAAATGATAAAAAAGACGGAAGAAAGTCTGCTACCTTATTTATAGCTTAAAAACAGAGGAACGCTTGCCCTAAAACCTTCCTTTCCTTTTCTAAGACCGCTGAATACTAAGTGCGGTACCTTTTATAGGTTCAAACATCAGCTATTAAAAATTAGAACAGGTCGCTTCTCTAAAATTACAAAACTGGCAATATTAAAAACCAGTGGTTGAAGCTCAGCGGGAAATACAAAAAATAATTATCAAAACAGGTCACAAATCATAACACCATTATGATCCAAAGAAGAATTATCAATTTTATATCAGTACACTTTAAAAGCCCCTCGGTAATATTGTGAAGACCTGTATACGAAGGTAAAATAGATTTTTATCCATGGAATTTCTAAAAGCAAAGAAGCCTTAAATACAGGATGTTTAGTATTCAAGGCTTCTTATATTTATTCTATGAAGTATCCAAATGTTCTAATAAAAATTAATTTAATAGTACGTTACAGCAAAAGAACCTATTCTTCTTTCACATCTCCGGTTTCTCTGTAATCTCCATTAAAAACAAAATCGTTTTGCTTTTTGCGACTTCTCTCGCCGGTTTCTGCCTCCTGTAAAAAGTCTGGAACATTACTCAATTCTCCTCCGTAATATCCTACTGCAATGGCGGTAGCTACATGATAGGTATCCGGAAATTTAAATTCTTTCTTAGCTTTTTCAAAGTCAAGTCCGGCCATTTGATGAAAAGCT
Organism: Nonlabens sp.; assembly: GCF_047636915.1. Classification (GTDB taxonomy): domain Bacteria; phylum Bacteroidota; class Bacteroidia; order Flavobacteriales; family Flavobacteriaceae; genus Nonlabens. Next base: position 4,193 of record NZ_JBLIGN010000007.1, read on the forward strand.
ATTCCCATACTTTGTGCCTGAAGAGCCATATTTGCACTAAATGATCCTAAATCGTGCGGCGCATGGTAATTATCATCTCCTTTTGCCGTCTTGGTATTGACAACTCCTAGCAAAAGAACCGGTGCGTTCTTTGCCCATTTTTGATTGAATTCTACGAGCACATTCATAATGCGATCATAAGCTTCACTTCCTTTGATTCCCCAAACAATATTCCAAGGCTGTAAATTACTAGAACTAGGTGCCCATCTTCCTGCTTCAAAAAGAACTTGTAATTCCTTTTGGGAAACTGGCTGATCAGAAAAAGTTCGTGGACTCCATCTGTTCTTAATTAGATCATGAACCTCATGTTCTGTTGGAGTTTTCTTGAATAAATCTGTTGTATTTATATCCATTATAAATTTTATTTTAAATATAGGAGAATAATACATTCCCTTACCGATGCTTTACAAACCTTTAACCATTGTGATGTATGAATTTCAAAAATAGAATTACCTAGTTAAGCAGAATTACGACTGGCGTTGATATTGCCATAAAGTGATCTCGTTACCATACGTTCGTAAGTTTCCATATTCTTGGATTCTTTTTGAGCCTGAATGTCTTGAACCATTTTTAAGGCATACTGTTGTATGGTTAGTAAAGGCAATACGATATTTTCTCTGGCTTGTATACTGGCGCGTCCAGCGAGTTCATTTTCCATTAAAGAATTCATTCCTGAGATCATCAACATATACTTTTTTGAACGTTCGTACTCTTCATAAATAAGCTTCCAAAATGATCCATAAACAGCATCATGTTCCATATAAGCAGTTAAACCAAAGAATGACTTAGTAAGACTCATCATGCTATTATCTAACAATGTACGGAAAAACTTATTGTTTTTGTAAAGTGACTGAGCTTGTTCCCAATTCCCAGCTTTATCCATCGTTTCTAGCGCAGTACCTACACCGTAAAAGCCAGGTACATTTTGTTTTAATTGACTCCAAGATCCTACAAAAGGAATCGCTCTCAAGTCTTTGAATCGCAACTCGGCACTTCCAGCTCTTTTGCTTGGTCGACTTCCTATATTTGTTTTTGCATAATACTTTAAAGTGCTCATTTTTTCTAGATAAGATAAAAACTGAGGATGCGCTTTAAAATCCGTGTAAGCTTTGTAACTGGTATCTGCCAATTGATCCATAGTAGCTTGATCTGATGGAGAGAAGTCGTTTGCATCACTGGCGTAAACGGCATTACTTACTCCACTACTTATCATCTGTTCTAGGTTGTACTGACAGCTCTCTAGCGTTCCGAATTTAGAACTAATAGTCTGACCTTGAATAGTTAACTGAATGTGTTTTGCTTCAATTTTTGTCCCCATAGAAGCATAAAATTGATGGGTTTGACCACCACCACGCGCCGGTGGCCCTCCTCTACCGTCAAAGAAAACTATGGAGATGCCAAATTCTCTGGAAACGGAAGTCAATGCTTCTTTTGCTTTATAAATAGCCCAGTTAGCCATTAAATAACCGCCATCCTTTGTTCCATCGCTAAAACCCAACATGATATTTTGTGTATCACCGCGTCTTTGAACATGTGATCGGTAATTTTCATTCTCATAAAGTGATCGCATAACAGATGGTGCGTTAACGAGATCAGGAACGGTTTCAAATAAGGGCACTACATCTATTTTAGGTTGCGTCATGTTACACAAACGCAACATTGCATAGACCTCCATGATATGAGAAGCCATTTGTGTGTTGGAAATAATATACCGGTTGCAGCCTTTTTCACCGTTGCGTTCTTGGATGTTTTTAATCGCATAAATACTGCTTAACGTGCGCTGTGTGTACTCGTCGTTATATTCGTTAGGATCTACAGATCCCTCTACCTGTGAGAGTACATTTATTTTTTCCTTTTCTGATAAGTCGTTATAATTAGAAGGTAGTTGCACTTTTGAAAAAGCAAGAATCTCGTCAAAGACTGTATCATGGGCACTGCTATCTTGACGTATATCTAAAGTGGCAAAATGAAATCCAAATAATTCCACCTTGTGAATAAAACTGTCTATCTGGTCTAAAAATAGGGAGTTGTGATCCTGAAAAACGAGTGTTCTGATAGATGTCAATTTATGAATAAGGTCCTCTGGGGTAAAATCTAGCACTTCTGTCTCAAAAATAGCCTTATAACACATAGATTCTATAACGGCAAGCTGTTCTTCTACCCCTTTAAAAGTGAGTCTTCTACGTAATTTACGAACGTCTCTGTAATAATTTCTAAACAGTGTAGCACGCAACCTTTTGGCAACATCGAGAGTGATTTCTGTGGTAACAAATGGATTCCCATCCCGATCTCCACCAGGCCAAAAACCTATTTCAACAATCTGATTCTTAAACTCCTCTGGATTTTCAATATGCGTTTTTAGGTAATCGTAAATATTACCCATGGCATTGTAAAATACATTTTCTAGGTACCAGATCAAGCTAATAGCCTCATCAAAAGGGGTTGGTTTTTCTTTATTAAAAAAAGGAGTTTTTCCTAATTGAGATAGCAATAATTTCACTTCTTGAATCTGATTTGCTTTGATGGCTTGTCCTAAATCATTTAAGATTCCCAATACAGCACCTGGATAAAATTGTGTAGGATGTGCAGTTAAAACGGGGCGCACTTTAAATTCTTTTAAGTAAGCGGCAAGTTCTTCTGTTTTATCTAATTCTACTGCTTCTTCTTTTATACTTCTTAAGGTTCCACGACCATCAAGGTTATTTACTTTACTAAAAGCCGCATCTTCAATAGCATCAAACAATACCACCTGACGCTCGATGTATTGTATAAATTTAAAAAGCATAGTCTCGCGCTCCTTCTCTTCTGTATCTCTCATGTAGCGTTCAAAGAAGTATTGAACAATTTCTGTAGGGTTTTTACCTTTTTCATAACCACTTACACATAACTCGTGAAATAAGGGCAACAGTCCGCCAGTATTAGAAATCTGATCAAAAGGCAGTGTCATGAAAATACCATTGAAAATTTGGTATTTAGATTCTACTTCATTTTTGAATCGTTCAATTTTTGGCAATCTTGACATAAGGTCGGTAATTTAAATTAATATTGAAGTTTTTATAAAGCGGTTTTTAAGGCGACTATTTTAATCGCGTCAGTTACCGTTTGCATTTCTTCCATGTCTTTTTCGTCCAGTGTAATATCAAAGGCATCTTCCACATCTAGAGCAATATCTACTAAATGCGCACTGTTGATACCTAAGTCCTGCATTAAATGACTGTGCAACTGTATAGCATCACTACTTACATCCTGTGGTAAGTAGACGTTGACAATTTTAAAAAGCTTTTGCTGTATTTCGTTTTCTTGCATGTTTGTTTTTTCAATAGTTGTCTAAAAATACCATCAAAATATGGATTTCCCTTAATGATAAGGACGAGTTTAAGAATATAAACTATTGATTATAAATTAAACAGTGGTGTCAGTTCTTTTTTTTCGCAATACACCGTTAATAATTGTAATTTTTAAGAATAACGCAAGCATTCACATCTCCAAAACCAAAACTTGCTTTGGCAAGAATATTAATAGCGGCTCCCTTAGATTGTAAGGGCACGCAATTAGTATCTATCAAATCTGTGATTTTAGAATGTAATGCAGTAATATTGCTATTCGCATAGATTTTTTGTTCTCTCAATTGCAGTACAGCACCCACCAGTTCCACACTTCCAGCCGCAGCAAGGCAATGACCTATGTAAGATTTAAAGGTATTGATAAGAGGGAAGTTGTTTCCTTTGCGACCTAATGCTTCAGACCAATTTTGAATCTCAAACGCATCTTTTGAAGTTGCGGTTAGATGACCGTTGATCGCATCTATTTCTTCTGATTTAATCCCAGCATCTTTTAAGGCCAGGTGGATACAATCTTGTACTGCTTTTCCGTTAGGAGCAGTCATAGAACCATCTCCACGATGTCCGCCAGAATTTACCGCTCCGCCTAAAACTTCTCCATAGATAGGGACACCACGATTTTGAGCACTTTCTAGACTCTCGAGAATAAATGCTCCAGCACCAGATCCAGGAACAAATCCAGCCGCATCATTTGAAAAAGGTCGGCTTGCATTTTCTGGATCATCATTGTATTTTGTTGGTAAAATGCGCATCGCATCAAAACCACCCCAAATGTAAGGCCCAGAATCACTGGTTGATCCTACGAGCATTTGAGTTGCTTTTCCCGCAGCAATACGTTCATATCCCATTAAAAAAGCTTCTGTCCCAGTACAACAGGCACTCGAGTTACTGGTGACCATATTTCCACAACCCAACTCACCCGAAAGCCAAGCACTTATGCCGCTGGTCATGGTTTGTATCACACTGGTACTTCCTAACCTGCGTACTTTTCCATCATCTATTAAGTTAATGGCTTCTCTGTATTTCTCGCCACCACTTTGTCCCGTTCCAAATATGATTCCCATTTCAGACATAGCTTTTTCTGGACCAGCAATTTCTAAGCCAGCGTCTTTAAAAGCTTCTTTTCCTGCGATAACTCCGTAAACGAGACCACTGGCTTTTAAACCTCTTAATTGCAAAGGAGTAAAGTTTTGGGCTAGCAATTCTTCCGTTATTTCTGGTGTTCCAGAAACCTGGCATCCGAAGTTTAAGTCTCTTAATTGTGGATCAAATCGCAGTCCAGAGATCTTTTCTTGTAAGGCTTTCGCGAAAGCGGAAACACCAATAGCATTAGGTGCCACAACACCCATTCCTGTAATTACAACTCTATTCTTAGCAGTTATTTTCATTCCAGGTCTAAATTACATCATCTTTATTTTAAAAATGCTATTTACCTTGTTAGACTTTTGAAATAATCTGTACACATATACCCATAAAGTAGATTCTCATGCAGTGCAAAATTTTATATGCTTAGAATTAATAACAGGTGGAAACGGGTTACTAAATAACAGCTTCCTCCTGCCAACCAATTTTCAACAATTCAAAAGAATTGGAGAAAAAAGGAAACTGGGCAAGTAGATTAAAGTTGCCTTAGCATAGTTTTAATGGATCTAGGCTTACCTCTCTTACTGAATAAAATCAACTGGATATACAAGACAAATAGAATTGTGTAGGTCATGGAACAGCAGAAATAACTTTAAACAAGGCATACCGACACAACTTATTTGAAAAAGGATGCTTTGCACCACAAATTATTAGTTCTATAAATGTAGGGAACTGAAGAAATCCTTGTGGCGATTTAAATGATTTTGAAGGTGGTAGGACAGGCTATTAAAAGTTAACCTAGGTTTGGGAAGTCGTTTGGTACATAAACGTATCTTTCCTACAATGATCCATTTTGATTACAGATTTGAAATAAGAAACAAGGTTACTAATGGTTTTTTTTGGTAAAGTATCCTGTTTTTAATCATCTAATTCTCAACAGACCATCAAAATCATGATACCAAAGAATTAAAAAGCAAGTACTGTTTCTAAACAGTATTTAATACATACAATTATGAAATATACTTTGGCTTTAATTATAGCAATATCCTTTCTCATGGCCTGCAACTCACAGAATAAAATAGTGAATGTATCAACGGAATCTGTTTCTATTCCATTTCCTGAAAGCACATCTGAAATAGAGTCAAGGATATTTGCGGAAAACGATATTCAGGAACTAGACCGAAGTATACGCAGTGCAAGATCTATTGCGTTAAACAAAGAAGTCTTTGATCACAGCCATTTTAATGCGCTTCTTAAAAAGTATGTAAAGGAAGATGGTCGGGTGAACTATGCTGGATTTAAAAAAGATAAAAAGATTTTAGAAGCATATCTTGAAACGATACGAACAAATAACCCAAAGACCACTTGGAGCAAAAACGATAGGTTTGCTTATTATATGAATGCCTATAATGCAATGACCATTGATTTGATTATCAAAAATCATCCCATAAAAAGCATCAAAAACATCAATAATCCTTGGGAGCAACGCTATTGGAAAATAGGCGATACATTTGTTAGTTTAGAAGAGATTGAGCACGATGTTCTAAGAAAAATGAAGGATCCGCGCATTCATTTTGGGATCAATTGCGCTTCGTTTTCTTGTCCACCATTGATGAACGAAGCTTTTACAGCTGCGACTGTGGATACACAACTAGAAAAACTAGCGGTACAATTTATCAACGACCCCAAACGAAATAAAATAACAACGGACCGTGTGGAGATCTCTAAAATATTCAGGTGGTTCTATGAAGACTTTACTAAAAATGGAGACCTTATTTATTTTCTGAATACCTACAGCAAAGTGAAAATTGATAAAAATGCACGTGTGCGGTATATGGATTATAATTGGGAATTGAATGAGTAGAACAGAGGATTGCCCGCTGCGCTTCTAGCGTATAGACTTTCACTATTATTGAAATTTATGTAGGGCTTGAATAAACAAGATCATTTGCTCAAAATCATACCACTCATCCAGCCTTCAGCGATTTTATTCTCGTTTTCATCTATCATTTGAACAAGGACTTTTAACTTTCCAAATCTGAAATACTCTTTCTTTGCCGTTACGATAACTGTGGTTTCTGGTAAAACGGTGTTTAGAAAAGTGATGTGGTTTTCTGTGAAGACAAATTGTGGTCTTCCCTCCTTTTCCTGAATTAAATAGCTACCTAAACAAGCTAACCCTATCTGAGCCATACATTCTATTAGAATCACACCAGGAGTCACTGGATGGTCTCTAAAATGATGTTGGTAGAAATACTCTATCTTTTGAAACCTGTAAACACCTATCACACTATGTTCATCGATCTCTAACAACTGATCTACAAATTTGAATCCGTCGCCGTAAGGTAAGCTGTCTACTATTTTTTCTAGTGGATTTAGGAGCATTTGTATTGATTTGAATTATTAGTATTTGGATACATTTACTTTCTAAAGGTGAGACCCTAGTGACTATTTTACTTTTGTTTAGCCTGATGCTTTAAAAAACCTACTCTTTACAGCTGAGAAAAAGATTCGATTTACTTTTATTGAAGCGACTCGCCGCCATCCACCTTAATGACTGTTCCAGTAATCCAGCTTGCTTCTTCCTTACTCAACAAATACACCACATTTGCCACACGCTCTGGCGTTGTTAATTCGTTATGCGGATTTCTCACTAAACTCGCTTTCTTAAGCTCTTCATACATAGGGATCATACTTAAACTTAAGGTGTCTGTAACTCCTGCTTGAATGCAGTTGGATGTGATTTGGTACGGTGCAAATTCTAAAGCTATGCTTCTGTTGATCGCCTCTAATGTTGCTTTTGCCGCACTTACAGCAGCATAGGATGTCATAGGCCGTATGCTTCCTTCACTAGTAAAGCTTAATATTCTAGCAGGTTTTGCAAATAAATGTGCTTCAAAAAGTGCCTTGGTCCAACTGTAAAGACTTATTCCCATGGAATGAATCGTTTGCTGGAAATCATTTGTACTAAGTGTATGAGTTCCTGTTAGCGGCTTTAGATTACCTTTTGAAATGCTGTGCAGCAATACACTCAGCTTTTGATCTTTTAAAAAGGCTTTTATCTTTAAAAGATTTTCTTCTAATCTATCTTCTCTAGTGGCATCGCTATTTATAGTAAGTAATTCAACCTCATAAGATCTAAGTATATCAAATTTAGCTTTCATCTCTTCGGTTTGCATTCTAGCGGCACGATAAAAGATAATGAGATTCATACCGTGTTGAGCAAGTTTTAAAGCACTCGCATATCCTAGGCCACTGCTACCACCTAAAATTAATGCGTAGTTCTTTTGAAACTCTTTTACCATTCTAATAGTATCCTTTGTGCTGTAAAACCAGGACCAAAGCTCAACATCAATCCCTTAGAGCCTTTGTTTAGTTCACGACTCATAAACCGTTCTAAAACAAATAGAACCGTTGCGCTACTCATGTTCCCGTAAATACGCAATACTTCTTTCGTATCGTCTATGTTTTTACCTAATTTATGAAACAGTTCTTCAACGGTCTGAACTATTTTTTTACCACCAGGATGAAAAATCAAATGATCAATGTCATTAATAGTCAGGCCATTTTTTTCTAAAAACGGATGTATGATCGCAGGAAAGTGACTGGCTATAGTTTCTGGAACAGCTTTGTCCAGCACCATTTGTAAACCACTATTCACTAGATCAAAACCCATCATATGTGTCGCATCAGGAAAGTGATACATTTCATGTGACTTGATCATCGGTCCTTCATCTTCTTCACAAGAAGAAAGCAATACACAAGCACACCCATCACCGAAGATGGCTGCACTAACCATATTTGCCATAGAGAAATCATCAAGTTGGAAGGTTGCTGTTGGTGCTTCAATAGCAATGACAGCCGCTTTTTTGTTCGGGTTGGCTCTTAAAAAATTCTCAGCATAGATCAATCCAGAGATTCCTGCAACGCAGCCCATTTCTGTTACTGGTAAACGCACGATGTCTTGACGCATCTTCATAGCGTTGATCAGATACGCATCTATAGACGGTATCATAATTCCAGTACAACTAACCGTAATGATGTAGTCAATCTCCTGAGCATTCCAAGATGCCTTTTCGAGGGCATCCTCTAGCGCTTTTTGTGCCAGTGGAACTACTTCTCTTTTATAAATAAGATTGCGATCTTCAAAAGAAGTTCTTGTAAATACTTCTATAGGATCCATGATGGAATACCGCCTATCCACGCCAGCACCCTCAAAAATCTTGATGGTTTTGCGTCTCAATCGCTCGTCCTGACCAGAAAGCCATCCTTCTACAAATGGTAATATATCTTTGGTCTCCTTATAATATTGTGGGGTTACCTTGGTAACACATTTAATTTTTACGCTCATCTATTGGAATTACCCATATAAAACGGAACGACCACTTCCATGTCCATCGGTCACTTGTTGTGCCTATTGCAGCGGCATATTTCTTGAAATCTTTAACTTTAAAACCGGATGCGATACTGATCAGACCGTCGTGTTTTGAGATATCATGCTTGATAAAAATAGGACTTAAATATTTAAAAAACAGAAACGCAAGTCGGTGTCTGTGCAAATCGTTGATAATGATGCTTTTGGTTGTAATCTCTATGAATTTTGAAAGAAAATTTACAATTTCTTCATCGTCAAAATGATGCAGGGTTAAAGAGCTTATTAAAATATCACATGGTATTTCTTTAGGGTCAATTTTAAGGATATCGCTTTCGCGAAAGCTTAATCGGGACAGTCCAACACTCATGTCTCTAGCTTTAACAATAGAATATGCTGCAAAATCTAGGCCTAGAAAACTGATGTTTTTGTGATCCAACTGTTTTTCTAAATAACGCAACATCTCGCCATCTCCACAACCAGCGTCTACAATAGTTAATTTTTGATTGGGATATTTTGAAATTTCTTTTTTTACAGCACGGAGCATAAACTTAAAACCACCTAACAGACTGTTGACCGTATTGATATCATCTACAGCATGTTGTAAGGTCTTTTTATCCAGTTCAGGATCATCCATCCATTCTGAATCGGTGTTGCGTTTATGAGAAGCGTACTTGATATCAGATAGGTTTCCCATGAGTGCTTTTTATAATAATGGATAATAAGAAAGGGAATCTGCGTAGGAACCAAAAACCTAACTTCGTGTAGGTCTTATTTAAAAGAATTCCTTGCAGGACACGGCCTATTTTTAATCGTCTGTTAAAGGTTTTTTTCCATCTCTTAGAATAATTGGCTAATGCTTGCTCTCTTGATAGTTCTTGTTTTAAGTAAGGCTGGAGTTCTTCAAAAGCGATCTTAGCACTGTGAATAGCCATTGCCATACCGTTTCCACAAAGTGGGTGGATCAATCCAGCTGTATCACCCATCATGAGAATGCTGTTCTCTACCGGTTCTTTCTTTTCAAAAGAAATTTGTGAAATGGTAATAGGTTGCTCCCAAACAGGTCTCGCATTTTTAAAAAAAGAATCTAAAAATTTATTTTTAGAAAGCACTATCTTATTAAAATCAGAGACATTTTTATGTTGTTTAAAAGAGTCATAACTGGCTAGATAACAAAGATTCACATGGCCATTTTCTACTTTAGAAACACCTGCATAGCCCCCTTCAAAATTGTGTAATTCTACTAAGTTATCCTGCATGTTGTATTCATAATGCATCTTTACAGCAAGCCAAGGTGATTTTTGCCGAATAAAATCACGATCTAGTTTTTTGTCTAACAAAGATCGTTTACCCGTAGCCATAATAAACTGTTTGCAACTTAACTTATAAGAGGAAGTAGTAACGGTAAAAGTATCGTTTTCATATAAGGAATCAATAACTTTTTCTTGAAGGAAGCCTGCGTTTGCAATGGCCTTGTTGTACAGTAATTCATCGAGATGATAACGAGAGATTCCTTTTCCTCCTTGTGGCAATGAGCATTCTATTTCTTTGTGACCTGCGGCAGTAAACTTTAATTGTTCCAGATTCATGGAAGATTCCCGATTGAGATCAATATCTAAGTCTTTTAAGAAATCAATCACTTCGTTACTTAAATACTCTCCACACATTTTATGTCGCGGATAAGCGTCTGGATCTATAAATAGGACGTCAAAATCCTTTGAAAACAAGATGGACGCTGTCAGCCCAGAAAGACCGCCACCGGCAATAATAATATCGTATTGTTTTTTCACTATTCAAAGATAGTGGCTATTGATAGATCAATAGTTAATTAGACTCATTATCTTTATATCTTACCTTTTGTATAATTTTTAGAACTAAATAAATAAATAAGAGGCTTCCAAATAAAGATAATAGAATAATTGCAGTAGGCATTAAGCTACCTCCTTCAGGGTTAGGTCCATAAAATACCAAAAAAGCAAATATGATAGTTAAAGCCCAAAGTACATAGCGAAAATTATCTGCTTCATCCAAAAATTTCATAAAGGTAATATTTTTAAAAGTTACTCAGGGGAAAACAAAAGTATCGTATTTATTAACTTTATTTTAATATTTGAGTAAGTTTTTTAATAATTCTTTTAACTTTTTAATTGGCAAGTAATTATCTTCCAGTCCTTTTTCAAATGGAATCGGTGTATCGATACTTCCTAGTCTCATCACAGGAGCGTCTAAGTATTCAAAACACTCTTCACTTATAAACGCTGCTATGTCACTTATGACACTACCAGTTAAGTTATCTTCTGTCAATAATAAAACTTTCCCTGTTTTCTTTACAGATTTGATTATCGACTCTTTGTCTAATGGGACTAAACTTCTTAAATCTATAAGGTCTACATCTAAGTTTTCTTGTTCTAATAATTTTTTAGCCCAGTGAACGCCCGCACCAAATGTAATTATAGAAGCCATAGTACCTTCCATTATTAGTAAGGATTTCCCTAACTCGATATTGTAATAACCATCTGGCACATGATCATAAACAGAACGGTACAAGGCTTTATGTTCAAAAAATAATACAGGATTTGGATCTTCTATAGAGGCGATTAATAAGCCTTTAGCGTCTGCAGGAGAAGAAGGATATACGATTTTAAGTCCTGGAACCGTGTAAAACCAGGATTCATTAGACTGCGAGTGAAAAGGCCCTGCTCCTACACCTGCACCACAAGGCATCCTTATAACTACGTCTGCTTTTTGATTCCAGCGGTAATAGGATTTTGCTAGGTAATTTACAATGGGATTAAAACCACTACTCACAAAATCTGCAAATTGCATTTCTACTACCGCTTTCATACCAGCAATACTCAATCCCATCGCTGCTTCTACGATGGCACTTTCACAAATAGGGGTGTTTCTCACGCGACCTCGACCGTATTTCTCTAAAAATCCATCGGTTATTTTAAAAACGCCACCGTATTCGGCGATGTCCTGCCCCATAATTATTAAATCATCGAAGCTGTCCATTGCTTCTTCCAGTCCGTCCTTTATGGCGTCTACGACTCGTATTTTTTGAGTAGAACTCTGAGGTTCAACGCGATGATGAGTATGTGGAGCAAAGACATCTTCCAGTTCTTGTTCTGGTGTTGATTGAGGAAGTGCTTTTGCGAAAGCAATATCTAAACCATCATTGATCTCCTGCTTGAACTGCTTGTTCCAGTTCTCTATATCACTGCTAGATATCAGATTTTCTTCTAACAAAAACTGCTCAAAACGCGATAAAGGGTCGCGCTGTTCCCAGTAATCTAACAGATCTTCTGGAACATATTTTGTACCGCTGGCCTCCTCATGTCCACGCCTTCTAAACGTCTTGAATTCAATCAATACAGGGTGCGGATTCTCGCGCATATCATTTAAAATCATTGAAATCTTTGTGTACACCTCTATAATATTGTTACCATCGATGATGTGAGATTCCATACCATAACCCAAAGCACGATCTGCAAGGTTTTCACAATTGTACTGTTCTGAAGTAGGAGTACTCAGACCGTAACCATTATTTTCTATACAAAAAAGTACCGGCAAACTCCAGACACTAGCAACATTTAGTGCCTCATGAAAATCTCCCTCACTCGTGCCACCTTCACCAGTGAAAACTGCTGTAGCTCTACTGGTATTTTTGAGCTTTTGCGCTAGTGCAATCCCATCTGCAACTCCTAGTTGCGGTCCAAGATGCGAGATCATACCAATAATTTTATACTCTTGTGTACCAAAGTGGAAACTGCGGTCACGACCTTTTGTAAAACCATCTGCTTTTCCCTGCCATTGTGCAAAAAGTTTCCACAAAGGAATCTCACGAGCAGTAAAAACTCCTAAATTTCTATGCATAGGCATGATATACTCTTCCCTTTGCATTGCAGCAGTCACCCCTATTGATATGGCTTCCTGACCTATACCAGAGAACCATTTAGAAATACGGCCTTGACGTAGGAGAATAAGCATCTTGTCTTCTATCAATCTAGGCAAAAGCATTTTTTTATATAAACCTATCAGTACCTCATTATCTAAGGTGTTTTGGAATAGATTTTTTAAATCTGTAGGGTTTGTATCTGTCATGATTTTATACTGTGCTTCAAATGTACTATAATCTACTTAGCCACTTAAACGATATAGTTAAATACTAGTTGTCATTTACTAACTTTGTATCAACAATTATTTTTCATGAAACAACCACTTTTAGTAATTTTTTTACTTTTCACATTAACTGGCCATAGTCAGAAAAAAGCAGCAGATTCGATTCCTTTTCAAAAAGAAATCCCGTTTAAATTTACCTCTTTAATAGTGCCTACAGGTCTTATCACCTATGGTATATTAGGAATTAAAAACGATCCTATAAAACAATGGGATGTAGATATAAGAACTAGATTGCAACCAGATAGGGCTAAAATCTCTATTGATGACTATGTGTTATACTTACCTATCGCTGCTGTATACGGTTTAAACTTATCAGGAATAGAGGGAAGAAACAATTTACTTGATAGGACTGTGATTTTAGGAACTTCCACTTTGTTTATGTATGCTAGTGTCAACTTAATTAAGAATAATACGAACATAAGAAGACCTAGTGGCAGGTCACAAAGCAGCTTCCCTTCTGGTCATACAGCGATTTCTTTTATGGCAGCAGAGTTTCTTCATCAAGAATACGGTCACGTATCGCCATGGTATAGCATTACTGGTTATGCGGTTGCTGCAACGACAGGGTTTTTGCGTGTTTATAATGATAAACATTGGTTTAGTGATGTAGCGGCTGGCGCTGGAATAGGTATTCTATCTGCAAAAATGGCTTACTGGCTGCATCCTTTAATAAAGAACGTTATCTTTAAAAACAGGACGAAAAAGCGAGAATCTCGTGTACAGCTAAATGTAGCACCACTTTATACAGGTAGCGAGTTGTTGTTAGCAGCTTCCATAAATTTTTGAATCAACTATATCTGACCTGGATGACTCGTAGGTAATGATTAAAGAATAAATTGCAGCTATTTGATAAAAAAATATTTTGACCATCAACCCTTTTATAATTCTTATAACAGTACAGAAGTTTATTTTTAGTTAATTTACCATTCCATAATTTGCCGACAATGATTTTAAAAACAGAAATAATACATTTATTACCATGACTAATATCCCAAGTGTAGACCTAGCCGACTTTTTAAGCAAAGACCCTAAGAAAAAAGAAAAATTTATCAGTGAGATAGGCGCTGCTTATGAAGGCATAGGTTTTGTAGCATTAAAAAACCACTTCTTGTCTGACGAACTGGTAGAACAGCTCTATACGGAAGTAGAGAAATTCTTTCAACTTCCTAAGGCAACTAAAGTAGGTTATGAACGTCCCGAATTAGGAGGTCAGCGTGGTTATGTATCCTTCGGAAAGGAGCATGCAAAAGGTAAGAAGGAAGGTGATTTAAAGGAATTCTGGCACTTTGGCCAGGAGGTTGATCCAGATGCCAATTTGGAAGAGGTTTATCCGGATAACGTTGTTGTTAAGGAACTTCCTGAATTCAACAACACTGGAATGCAAGCGTATAAAATGCTAGAAAAAACAGGCATTTACGTATTGAGGGCTTTATCTCTTCATATCGGATTGAAAGAAAATTATTTTGACCACTGGGCTAGTAACGGAAATTCTATATTAAGACCTATTCATTACCCACCCATTACAAGTGAGCCTGATAATGCTGTACGTGCAGGAGCACATGGAGACATCAACCTCATTACCTTATTAATGGGAGCTAGTGCTCCAGGATTACAAGTTCAAAACCGAGCTGGCGAGTGGCTCGATGCCATCGCTCAAGAAGATGAGCTGGTCATCAATGTGGGTGATATGCTACAACGACATACCAATAACAAACTAAAATCTACTATTCATAGAGTGGTCAATCCACCAAGGGAATTGTGGCACACCAGCCGCTACTCTATTCCTTTTTTCCTGCATCCCCGCAGCGATATGAAACTGGACTGTCTCGATGAATGCGTTGATAAAGAACATCCAAAACAGCACGAAGACATTACTGCTGGAGACTTTTTACACCAGCGACTCGTCGAAATAGGTTTGATTAAGAAGTAGTTAAAAAATAAATATCGATTGGGTCGTCACACTATGTAACGCATACCTAATAAATAAAAGAATAAAATATTTTCATTCTAGAAATTAAAGTATATCAAAGTCTGCTGGTCGTTTTCTAGCGGGCTTTTTTGTTTCTATGTATCTTAAGTATAATTAGGACAGTATGAACTTCAAGCTTCCCAAAAAAAAAGTTAGCAATAGCTTCGTTTTGCATACTTATATTATGAAGCATACCTAAAATAACTAAATCCAAAAAACGAATTTGCTGGGAGTAATTACATTACAAAATACCCTGGAGTTAGATTCATCGCTATAAAAACACGACACTATATTTATCTATAATTTGTGTACTGATTTTTTCCTCTTGCTCAAAAACCTGCCTATAATTAAAAACAAATCTGCCCAACAGATTACCAAATACTGAAAGATATTTCATTCGGCTTTTAAGGAACTACAAAAAATGAACCTTTACCCTTTTAAAGAGGCAAAATCTCATGGAAAGCATCATTACCCGATGGTATTCGTTCCTGCAGGTGTTCATAATGTGAATAATAAAAGAAAAGAAGGAAAATATATAAACGACCATCTAAAAAAAGGGTTACGTGTCGTTGCAATGGATTATCGATAAAAAAGGAATGCTACTGATTACGAAGGAATTGACTAACGTATTAAACTTTCTCAAAGCAACTAATAATAATTTGAATTTGAGCCATATCATCATTGCTGGTTTTTCTGCTGTGGTAGATATTGCTAAACTGCGAACGTATCTCAAAATAATTTTGAATTTCCCAATCAACTAAATAAACGATGAAGCATCACAGGTATTATCAACTTTTCAAGTCCAGTAGATGGAGTAGATGTAATGGAGAAGATTTTTTCAGGCAATGAGAATTAATTCGTAAGTAAAAAAGAAGAAATACTATCAACAGACCAAAACGCTTATGAATCAAAAGAGAACATAGCTATTTAGGAGCCATGACTTACTTTGACAAAAACAATCTTTAGTATGTTTATGATACTTGGAAAGGATAAGCAGGTGCCACTGCACACTTTTTAAAAGATACATTCCTTTTTTTTGTCACCTATAGAGATGTTGTCCTGTTTCTACCTAAAGGACAACACGATTTGAACTAAAAGATGCTTATGTCGTTATATTTGCCTTTTTAGATAGTTTTAAAAATAAAAAACTCCTTAAAAAGAAAATGAAATGACTGAGGGTAATTTTCAGGAACACATAATTGAAGTAACTAAAAAATAATTCATTCGATAGCCATAGAACTTATTTCATGATGGACTATTGTTTTTAGATTTAAAAGATAGAATTACTAATGACCAACCTTGAAATAATACAAGAAAACAACGATTATATAGTCGTGAACAAAATGGCTGGGCTTATTAGTGAAAAAAGTCCGTACGAGAGCCGCACTATAGAGGATCAGGTGGTAAATCACCTTTTAAAAAATAAACGCAAGCCTTATATTGGAGTTATACATAGATTAGATCGCGTAACAAGTGGGGTATTGGTTTTTGCAAAAAAGAAAAGTATTCTTGTGGAGTTCAATGAGCTATTTAGTACGAGAAAAGTTCAGAAGACGTATTTGGCAATTGTTCAAAAAAAGCCACTAAAGAGCCGAAAAACCTTGACTAATTTTCTGGTAAAAAATAAGCTTGAAAAAAGAGCCGATATAGTACCTGTAAAATCTAAAGAATCCCTTGAATGCATCCTTTCTTATAAAGTTATAGGAGAAAACAATTTTGGCTATCTTTTAGAAATAAAACCTAAAACTGGTCGATTCCATCAAATAAGAGCCCAGTTAGCACATATGGAACTCCCCATTATAGGTGATGAAAAATATGGCTCTGATCAAGAATACTTTCCTCTATGCATTTGCCTGCATGCTTGGAAATTAACGTATCAAGTCACTAGATCTAATGAATTTAAAACCTATGAAGCGCCTGTACCAAAAAACGATTTTTGGAAGTTTACAAAATTCTAAAGTTATATCTATAAAACAGTATATACCCTAATTTATATAAGACTTCGTAAAAAAATATGCTGTATCACCTTTATAAACAATCAAAAGCCAGTGCAACCTTAAAGGTTAAAACCACTTCTATTCTTGTTCTAATAAGATGGCTTCTACTAGGCTCAAATAGTACCGAACTTTGCAAGGGATACAAATAAACGTTTAGAAATAAGGCTTACAAAATTTGTTGGGTTTTATCCAATCCTAATTAGAAAACACTTATAAGTTGATAAACCTGCTACCTCATCGCTTTCGCGAAATCATAAAATCATATTTCTCCTGCTTATAGCTATCAGGAACCGTCTTATAACAGTTACGTAATAAAGACTTTAGACAGCTATATCGCACAAGTCAATTCTTAAAAGCATGCTAATAAAGTTAATAAAATCATGATAGTAGCATACTTCAGATCAATTATCCTAGCTTTAGGATTAAATCATAAATAGAATTGAAAAAAATACTTATACAACTAGAATTATTTCTAAAAGGCTCGAGCTTTGATCGAGGTATTAGAATTGGAGTTGGAATTACGGTACCCTTTGCGGTGCTTTATTTTTTAGGTTTTTTTGAATATGCTCCAGCTGTCGTTGTAGGTGCTTTTTTAAATGCGCCAGGCGATATTCCGGGAAGTTTCAAACGTAAGGTCAATGCCATATTAGTCAGTATAGGATTAACGATGCTTATTACAGCGATCATCCTGTTTTCAAAACCATACCTGCCCCTTTTATTATTGGCTCTTGGGGTCATTACATTTGTTGTGTCATTACTTTCGGTTTATGGGTTTAGAGCGTCATTGGTTTCCTTCTCTGGCTTGTTAGCTATGGTTATCGCATTTGCCATACAGAAAGAAACAGCGCAGGAGATTTTGGTTCAGGTTGCATTAATGGGCGTTGGTGGTCTTTGGTATTTGGTCGTCTCCTTTATTTTTCAAAAACTTGCCCCTATAAAAGAGCAAAACCAACTGCTGTCAGATACGCTTCTACTTATAGGTGAGTATCTAAAATTACGGGCCAAATTATTAACACAGAAAACCAAGCGTAACGAACGCCTGAAACAAACCTTTGTTCTTCAACATCAAATCAACGAAAAACACGAGACCTTGCGAGAATCATTGCTTACCGCAAGGAAACGCTCCGGGCGTTCTCGATACGAAGAAAAACAATTATTGATATTGCTTTCCTCTATCAATATCTTCGAATTAATAGAGGCCAAGCATTTGGATTATGATATGATGGATGACATTTTTGGAAATCGAAAAGAGTTTCTAAAAGCCTCCCAAAACTTAAATAAAATTATGGGCAACCATCTCATACGCTTGTCCGAATTATTGATTCAAAATGATAAAATACCAGATCGAGCAACTCTATTAGATGCGTTATCAAAAACCTACGAATCCATATCAAATTACATAGATACCGTACAGTTACCTGAGGCGCGTGAAGGTGCTTTGGTATTAAAGAATCTATACGATTATCAAGAACAAATACTGGAAGAGATCAGAACGATTAGACGGGTAATGGCAAATGTGCAAGAGGCATCTAAAGTTTCTTTAAAAAGGGAAGATTCAAGTCAATTCCTAACGCTGCAGGAATACCGGCTGAATGTATTAATTCAAAATTTCAGTCTGAAAGCAACTATGTTTAGGCATTCGTTACGCCTGGCTATTGCTATTGTGTTTGCTTATTTGTTAGGTTTTGTTTTGGACATCCAGAACACCTATTGGATTTTGCTTACCATTATTGTTATTATGCGACCTAGCTATGGACTTACTAAAGAACGCTCCAAAGATCGCATCATAGGCACACTAATTGGCGCTGCTGTTGCTGTTGGTATAGTTCTGATTACACAAAACGTAGTGGTCTATGCGGCGCTGGCGATTGTCTCGTTGATATTAGCATTTGCATTGATACAACAAAATTATAAATCCGCTGCCGCGCTCATTACCATCAGTATTATTTTTGTGTATTCCTTTATCAATCCCGATGCCTTTGAAGTGATTCAATATCGTGTTATCGATACGGTTATAGGTTCAACAATCGCCGTGGTGGCTAATTATTTGCTGTTGCCCAGCTGGGAAGTTGACAACCTTAAACAAGTGCTTCTTAACGCTTTAAAAATGAACAAAAGCTATGTTTTAGCAACACAAAAGTTGTATCAAGATCCTTCCTTGAACCAGCTCTCCTATAATGTAGCAAGAAAAGAAGCTTTTCTTGCCATTAGTAATTTAAATGCAGCATTCCAGCGACTTACCCAAGATCCAAAATCAAAACAGAGAAAATTTCAACTGATTTATGAAATTGTGACCCTGAACCAAACCATGATTTCTGCCATTGCATCCATTGGTAATTTTATCAGTAATCATAAAACCACTCCTGCTTCTATAGAATTTAATATACTCATCAAAAAAATTTCAAATACGCTACAGATCTCGTTTGATAGTTTAGAACATGTTCAAATTAAGAAAAAAATCACCGAAGAAACCGCTGAAGATGCTCAAGAGAAATTGATGGACAAATACCAGCAATTATCAAATTTGCGGGATAAAAATATCGATCAAGGTAACACCGAATTAGATACCGAAACGCTTCATGCGCTTCAGGAAGCCTATTTAATTGCTAATCATATGGCTTGGTTAAAATCTCTTTCAGAAAATTTAAAGAAGGCAACTGAACGCTATCGCTACTCTATTATTAACGGATCGTGCGACTAATTAGCTTTCATAAAAACCCAAAAGCCTTACACTGCCATTTATATAATTCGATCTCTTATTTTTAACTGAAAGATGATGAACCCTTTTTGAGGTATCTATGTATGCTACCCTCCATTTATGAAAAAATAAAGAGCTTTTGATAGGTCGACAGCACCAACTACTCTGTGGAGTTTTAAAGGGTGATCTGTTATTCGTTTACATAATTGCTCTCGTACACTACAGTTTGGCGTACCAGAAGCCTGAAAACTTAAATTTGAAGGAAACTCCGATTTTAGATAAACAATTGAGTTCGATCACAATAGTAGATTGTAAAATGAAAAGGAGTAAAATTAAGCCTTATCTCATCTCAACTCTAGTATCTTGCATACATAAACCATTATTATGAAATTGAACTTGTTGTCTTGTGATGCTCAAAGACCTGATAAAAGAGCTATAGCAAAGTGTATTGCAGAAGTTTCCTCTAACATGAATGACTCCTTGTCTAACGAACTCACAGATATACTCTTAGAAGGAGATGCTGTAGATATTATGGTAGATGATAAAAATTCTGGATCTGCTTTAAGAGCGTTAAGGAAATTAGATATTGACTATGAAATTATAGAGTGAACCCAATTGAAGTTTAAAGCTGGAAATGTGGCATTTATTTTCACCTCATCATCCTTAAATCATAAAACCTGAGGTATTGATACGCCTCTTATCAGCCTAACCGATAAGGAACCATAGATGTTTAACCTTGTTTAAAAACAGAACCTTTAGCGGTTTCCAAGTCCTAAAACTAGGACAGGTATAAAAACTAATTTAGTAAGATTAAGAGTGATTTTTTTCTCGCTTTCGCGAAAGCGGAACAACAGCCATGTCTACGCTTCTATTTCAAATGACTCAACACAAAATCTATCGTAAGATTTGTGTTCAGTTGTTGATCAAAACTTATCGCATTATGTCTCGCTGGTACAACAAGATTTAACGACTTCATCTTTTCAATAATAGGATTATATTCTAGAGAGCATTTTCCTAAGAGCATGTTTTCCATAATGCCATTTTTTTTATAGATGTCATAGACTTTCTTAAGACCGGAAAGGTACACCGCATCTTTTGTAAAACCGCCACCGCGATGAATGCGCAAAGTGATGTTAAAAGCACGTTCCCTATCGAGTTTGTATTGGTTGTGAATCAAGTCAAATGTATCTGTAAAAGAATAGCCTTTGATTAAGGAATCTGTTGCGATGACACGATAAGCGAGTTCTTTTAATCTTGTTAAAGTGAGATTACCGCTCATATATTCTGACATAACGGCAAGTCCTTCTTGAGTCTCTACATTATTAGGGAATCCATTTCCGAAAATATGTAACGGCTGTTCTATGGCGTTAAAAGTAGTTACTAAGTGCACTCCTATTTCGTGATGTGCCAGTACGTTTAACTCATGTTGAGAATACTTATGTCCTTTTTTTAAAATAAGCGTTCTATCCTTATTAGAAACCATTGCGGCAGCACTCATCGCACTGCTTGTTTTGATTGTAAAATCAAAATCGTATGACTCACGGTATTTCCTAAAAAAGGCTTCGGCTTCATAAGTGCTGAGTACCTCGTCGTATTGAGGCGCTACCACTTTTTCTTCTTTAAAATTAAGGATGAACTTAGCATTCTCTACCATCTTCTCTGTCGGAGTTCCAAAAAAGCGCAAACTGTTGTAGTAAAACTTACTATTGGGTTCTCTTATAGTCTCTATACATTGAACCAAGCCGCTATACGTGTAAATAATATCTTTGTACAACGACCTGATATCTTCATCTTCAATACGCTCTAACCGCTGACTAAAAAACATGCGATGCAATTTATAGGGCTTGAATTGAAGCTTGCGGTACTTGAAATTGGGCTCGTATGTATATTTAGATTTAAAAAATTCTTTACGTTCTTGGGCGATATTCAACGGATTGATATATGCTAGAAGTTCTAGGTTCTTTACAATTCTATGAATGTTTGCATCAATATCCAGTACATCTTGATACTTATGTAAGTCTATATTTCTATGTTTATTCAAGGTGGTGTCTGTCATAAAATCGGTGCGCGTGCGCTTTGATATAATACTTAAAAAGATCCTGAACCGATTGCACGACTTCTGGAAATATCCTTCCCGTTGTCTCATTACAATAGATTTTTGAAATCTCAGTAGCAAGAACTAAAGTGTTTAATGAATTTGAGGTAATGTACTTTAAGAAATACCCATTTCCTTGAAAAACATCGTTAATAGTGCAGGTTACTTTCTGGTCTATAGGTAACGACATGCTGTCTAATATATGTTGCCATTGCGTAATTATGGTGCGGTATTTATCTTGATCTACCTGGCTAGTTCCTATGTTAAATACAGGCACTTCTCTATCCCAGCGTTTCCAGTTATAAGAATGCATATCATAAAAAATAGTACTCCCGAACATTTCTTCTAACTTTACTAAAAGTGTTAAGACCACTTGGTAAAAGTTTTCATGCTTTTGCAATGCGCGATCTTTCTTTTTTTTGCTCAAGGGTTTTTTCCAGAGTGTTTTTCCCCATGCCGTTTCATAAATCGCAGTTTCTGGTGCTCTGTTCAAATCGTATTCAAACCTACTATCGTGGGCAATTAAAGTAATGGGCAGTCCAGAAATCATTTGGCCTGTATGAGGATCTTCTTCATACAACCGCTCGTGTTCTGTATGCCAGCAATTCTTCCATAGATCTTTTGAAAAATGATGCCCATTATGCACTGCAGCACACACATAAGGGACGTAATCGTCAATTTTAATAGAGAATGAATAATCCTCCAAAACAGCGTGAAAGGTTTCCTCTCTTTCTATGCGTTGTATAATTTCAAGAAGGGATAATTTAAGCATCTATAATGGTGCCTTTTAGTTTGTTGCGCCTTTCCAAAGCTTTGATCCTACCCTCTACTTCCTCCTCAAAGAAATCCACTACCTTTTCTTGCACTTTTGTTTTTGAAGTGCGATTGATCTGAGTGATTCCACCTGGAGACATAACGTTTACTTCTACTAACATGCCACTAATAACATCAATACCGACAAAGTACAAACCGTCTTTAACCAGTTTAGGACCTATTTTTTTACATAGATTTTTTTCTGCAGGAGTGAGTGTATGTTTTTTGAAAGTGCCGCCAGCACTTATATTAGAACGATGGTCTTCACTACCAGGAACCCGCTGTATGGCACCTATAGGTTTGCCATTTAATAATAAAATGCGTGCATCTCCTTTTTCAGCTCCTTCTATATAATCTTGTAGGATGACATAGTTTGTAGAACCATCCTTATTATCGATATAAAAATCCAACAATGAATTGACATTTCCCATGGCTGTTTTTTCTATCATGATCACACCGCTACCGCCAAAACCGTTTAATGGCTTCATGATCATCTTCTCTTTAGGATTTTCTTTGATCACAGTTTTTAAGTATTCCTTGTTTTTAGAAACATGGGTTACTGGAATAATCTCGTTATTTGGATCATCAAAACAGGCGGTATAAAGTTTATTATTTGCTTCTCGCAATCCTTCTATATCGTTGACTATAAAAACATCATCCTTAACAGAGTCTAGAAAATTTAACGCAATTGGATCCAATGGCGGGTTTGCCCTCATCATAATAACATCAAAACCTGCAAGAGGTAACATTTTTTCCTTAAGCTCTGCGTTTTTATAGAAAGATTTCATTTGTGCGGGTACCTTATCCTTTTTCATAATCACCTTAGAAAATGCATAAGCGATACTATTTCTTATGGTAAGGTTTGCGGGTGCCGCTATTGCTACTTTGTGACCACGCTTTACACATTCATGTATTAGTGTAAGGGTCGAATCTTTCTCTGGGACAATTTCTTCCCATGGATACATGATAAAACAAACATTCATGACTTCAATTTTTGAATTGATTTTAGAATGCAAAATAAGAAGATTTTTTAAAGAAAAGTATTAAGTTTTTATATTAATTATCAAGGAATTCGAGGAACAGTTTTAGCTTACGCGAAAGCAAAATACTATCAAGTTGCCTTTTCAAAGTATGCATAAAAATATCATCAACTTTTTAAGCCGGATAGATTATTATTTTTAAATGTCTGCCACTCTGCATAAATCCAGACCCATTTATCATTTAAAGGACAAGAACGTTCCTTATGGTCTTATTTTATGTACAGCAACCACCTGCAGTATTACCAGTTCTTGAATATGTATCAGGAATACCTACTGCGTGTATGATAAAGTTAGATAGCTTAGTAAGAACCACAAGATCGTTTCGGCCAAAATCAACAATTGAACTGGCAACAGACGGTCCTATGGTATCCACATATAAACTGTGACAAGCATTATAAATTTGCATACATCTGGTACTACCATCAATTAGATAGATCATAAGATGCTCATGAACAGAAACCTTTCTAACAGATCGTTGAGAAATTGTGGTCAGGTAATTTAAGGCCGCCATAAACACCACTAAAACCTACGGGCTGGCTTAATTACTGCAGCTCATGCATCTGGAGTAACCTTCCTGTCCCTTTTTGGAAAGTGCCAGCAACCCTTAGAAGTGAGTCCATCAATAAAACTCACTTTTCTATCAAACGAAACACGAATACAGCAAATAGGAACTTTGGAACCGAGGAAAACGGTGCCAACGCTCAGATAGTTGGGCACTGTTATCCATTCGGCGTTAGCTGATTAGGAAGTTACTTCATCGATATGATCATCCCAATCTTTTACCTTAGGCTTACCAAATTTGCCTAGACTTTTTGCTACCACAGAGGCAACAGTAGCATCTCCAGTAACATTTACCGTAGTGCGCAACATATCCAACGGTCTATCGACAGCAAATATTAATGCGAGCGCAAGGGGAAGTTGGTCGTCTGGAAAATCAACCGATTTTAATACAATAACGAGCATTACCATGCCCGCGCCAGGAACCGCTGCAGAACCTATGGATGCTATAAGAGCAGTAAGGATGATGGTGATTTGATTGCTAAATTCTAAACCTTCTGGCCAGAGTACTTGCATGATAAATACTGCAGCAACAGCTTGGTATAAACTTGTTCCATCCATATTGATAGTTGCTCCCACTGGAAGTACAAAGCTAGAGACATCTTTCTCAACACCCATGTGTTCTTCTACTCGTTCCATAGTAACTGGTAAGGTCGCAGCACTGGAACTTGTAGAAAATGCTAAGAGTTGGGCAGGCGCAATTTGTTTTAAAAACCACAAAGGCGATTTTTTTACATAAACAGCAAAAATCAAACAATAGAAAGCAATCATAATGACAAGTCCTAATACTACTACACCAGCATATTTAAGTAAAGCAAGTAGTATTTCAGGATCTTCAGCAGTTACTACAACAGTGGCTAACAAGGCGAAAACTGCAAATGGTGCGCTCAGCATAATCAGGTCAACCATTTTCAAAACAACATCGTTTAGACTGTCAAAAAAGTCCTTCAACGGCTTTGCTCTCTTCTCTCCTACCAACAGCATAGAAATACCTAAAAATAGGGCAAAGAAAATCACTTGAAGCATTAAGGAGTTATCACTCATTGCCGAAACTGCATTGTCTGGAACCATATCAACCAAAAATTGTAAAGGTCCTTGATCTTCTTGTAGAGAAGCTGTTTGTTGTGTTTTAGCAATTTTTTCATTAGTGCTATATGCAGCACTAATACGTTGTTTGGTTTCTTCAGGTAAACCTACGCCAGGTTTCAATAAGTTAACCAGACCCAAACCGATAACGATGGCTACCACTGTCGTACCTATATAGATAATTATAGTACGGATTCCCATTTTTTTAAATCTTGCAATATCTTTAAGATCAGAAATACCTTTTATCAACGAAGCTAAAATTAAAGGTATTGCTATAAGCTTTAATAGATTTACAAAGATGGTACCCAGCGGTTCTACCCAATCTCCGACGAAACTTTTTCCCCAATCAAATTGCATCATTGCAAATCCAAAAAGGATTCCCGAAACCATTCCTATTAATATTTGCCAGTGTAATGCTAATTTCTTCATGTAAATCTGTCTTCTTTTGATCTAAGGTGTGTAATATAAGTAAACTTTTTGTGGTGGTATAACTTTCTATTTTCAAAAATAAAATGGAATTTCTTACCCACTTGATTCCGTATCAAATAGGCAATTTATCTCATGTATAGTAACGGCTTAACTATCTGTTTTCTAAAAAGTATTACGGACCAACCGACCGCAAAATAAGTGATATCATAAGTCATGTCTTAGGACGTCATGCCAGAGTATCTATTTTTAGCATCATAATCTGTATTTTAATGGGCTACATCACTTTTAAACTTGATAAAAACCAATGTATAAAATCAAGTGCCACTTCTATAATTTTAGAGATTTCCATGATAAACAATAAGATTTCATACATCTGATTTGATACTATGGCTCCCAAATCGACCCATTGATTGTCAAAAACTTTATCCGATTTAAATCCTGAAAATAAGCTTGTCTAAAAAAGCAAGAAACATAAAATAAATAGCACTAGGACCTGATAAATTTACAGCTATAGAGAACAACATCTTCAACTTATGCTCGAGATAGGATAATAGAGCCATAAAACATGGAAATAATACTGTCTTACCTAATTAAATTAGCACGTACCGTCCTCTGCTGATATAAACAAGCTGGAACGAATAGTTTACCGTCGTTTACAATTTTGACGTACGCGCTCTTAAAAAATGATCGGCTAGAACGAGTGCTGTCATGGCTTCTACAATCACTACAGCTCTAGGAACCACACAGGGATCGTGTCTTCCTTTTCCTTGCATTTCTACCAGTTCGCCTTTGGCATTTATAGTTTCTTGAGATTGCATGATAGTAGCCACTGGCTTAAAAGCCACTCTAAAATAAATATCCATACCATTAGAAATCCCTCCTTGAATTCCACCACTTAAATTGGTTTTTGTAGTTCCATCTGCCTGGTATAGATCATTATGATCACTCCCTTTGAGTTGGGTGCCCGCAAAACCACTTCCGTATTCAAAACCTTTTACGGCGTTTATGGAGAGCATTGCTTTTCCTAAATCTGCATGGAGTTTATCAAATACGGGTTCTCCCAATCCTGCAGGTAGTCCTTGTACAACGCAAGATATAGTTCCTCCTATAGTGTCCCCTTCTTTTCTTGTTTGAATGATTTTTTGTTCCATCGCTTTCGCAAAAGCGATATCAGGACAACGCACCATATTATTTTCAATCTCTGAGAAATCGAGTTCTTGGTAAGGTTTATCTATAAAAAGATCACCCACACTGCTGGTATAAGCCGTTACTTTTATTTGAGAAAGAAACTGCTTTGCAATAGCTCCTGCTACTACTCTACTGGCTGTTTCACGCGCACTACTGCGACCACCGCCTCGGTAATCACGATGGCCGTATTTATCATCGTAAACTTTATCCGCATGGCTAGGTCTGTATGTTTCCTTTATATGCGAATAGTCATTTGATTTTTGATTTTCATTAACGATTTGAAAACCTATAGGAGTTCCGGTCGTTTTTCCTTCAAAAATTCCAGAATAAAACTGCACGGTATCACTTTCTTTGCGCTGGGTAACAATTTTACTTTGACCTGGCTTACGTCTATCCAGATCAGATTGTACTGCACTTAGATTTATTTCTATTCCTGCTGGACATCCATCAACAACGCCACCTATAGCTGTGCCGTGAGATTCTCCATAAGTTGTAACGGTAAATTGCTTACCAAAGGTATTTCCTGCCATAGTAACAAAGATAGTATATGGATCCCATTTGCCTTGTTCTGAGCTATAGATTTTACTAATTAACATGTTTTATATTAAATTCTATACATACCATTGTGGGGCGATTGCACACCCAAACCTGCAGTGCTTACATCACTAAATGCAACTGCGATAAGTAAGCTTGTTCTGATACCTTGGGTAAGCTACCTAGGATGGAGAGATTTATAAATCAGACTTCTACCACATAAGGAGCACAACAGGAACAACTTCATACAGCAGTTATAAAAAAACGACTGTTTGGTATGGTGATAGGACAAATTGATCGGATCTGTATAAATCAATCATTATACCATAATACAATGATTCAAATTAATTTAAATTCCAATATATTTGAAACTTAAGAAAACAGCCATGATAAAAAAATTAGCCTTTGCCATTTGCCTTATTTCCATAGTTTCTTGTGATCCTAGCGATGATGATGGTAATAATGTCACTAACAACAACTTTAGTTACTTGCCTCTTAACACAAACAACAGTTGGGATTACGACGTAAAAATTGGCGCAGATTCCTCTGTAGAAGGTTTAACCGTATCTTCTGTCTCTGGAAATGAGTATACCTTAACAGCAAATCCAAATCCGCCATCGGGTATCATGACGGGTATTTTAAGCAGTGGTACTTTAAGAGCGACCGCTGGAAAATTAATAGGTAACGGTACCGTTGATTTTGGAATACAAGGATTAGACAACCTCACTTTAGAGATTACTGATGGAATTCTGTACGATCAAAATGCAAATCCAGATACAGAGCTGTACACTACTAGTGGCACGTCCACCCAAATCATACAGGCATATGACTTAGATATCAGTTATGAAATAACTACGGTACAACTCGCTAGCGTAGCACAAATGAATGTAAACGGTACTAATTACACAGACGTGATCCATTCACAGCTTATTATCAATGCTGCTATTGGAACTGTTATTTTAGTACCCATTCCTTTGTTAAGCGCGCAAGACGTTATCGTTATTGATAACTACTGGGCAAAAGACGTAGGACTGATAAAATCTGATACTCAGTTGGATTATACACTAGAAGACCTTTCGTTTTTAGGAGCAGTACTTCCTGTACCTCAGAGTGCAAGTATTCTAACAGAGCAAGATTTGACTGCTTATAGCATCAACTAAACTATAAGGGTTACTACCTGTAAAGCTTCCTTGGATAAGGAAGCTTTTATTTGTCCTGATATAACTAAGAGTGAACGAATCAATATCATAATGACTTTCTTACAGCATCGAGATGCAACGGCAGTTCCTTTATTCGATCTGTTCGAGTTGTTCTCCTAACCAAGCAGAATTTTTAAAAATAAGCCAAATCAAGATCCTTAAAACCATAACTATTTATAGAAAAAAGCACCTATTCTTTTAATGCAAATTAGTTGTCATCCATATCATAAAGGCTCTTTTAAAAATAGGCCTTTTAACCTTCTTGTTTTACCTCTGTTGCAATTTAAAATGAAAAGCTTGTAAATCTTCTCGTTTAATGTTAGGAGCTGCTCCGTATGCTACTTGATCTCTTCAATCACACTCCCACAAGTCAACATCGCATCTCCGTAATACGGATTCTTTATATCCTTTTCGATACTCAACCACACAGCACCTTTGTTGTTGTTAGCCATAGGGCATTTCTGAACATATATGGGACTTGCTCCTTCCACATTCATTGCGATAACTACCATGTTCTCATTAAGTACAACAAAATAATCTCGCTGGTTTTCTAGGTCTTCATTTTGTGCAATAGCATCGAGCATTTCAATACTTTTCTCAATATGAGATTGCTCCATTTGTCCCAGGCTTCGTATAGCTGCGCCCTTTAAATATTTAGATGTCGCTTTAGCAAAAGCGGAAACCTGCTTTGAATCACTAACTACAAAGGCATCTTTCATTTGCAAATAAGATTGTAGAACCTTTTTAAAGTCCTTCTGAAAACTCTCTGAGAATTTCATTTTCATTTTAGACAAGGGCACCTCAGGTACCTCTTGCTTCCCTTGGTTCATCATGGACTTTTTACCTTGTAATTGAGCCGCTGCATCCACCGTAAACGTACCGTTGGTAACAATCTCATCACCATTTTGAAGACCGTCAGTAATTGTATAATTTTCACCAATACGCCTACCAATGCTCACCTTACGCATTTCAAAAATAGGTTCGTTGGGATTTGTTTTAATGTAAACCAAAGAGCGTTCTCCAGTCCACATCACAGCACTTGCAGGAACAGTAAGTGATGCATCATTACTGTTTATTTCTCCTTTCAATTTGCCAGTAACAAACATTCCCGGCTTAAAAACACCCTCTGTATTTTTAAGTGTTGCTCTTAGGGTAAGCGTACGAGTAGCATTGTTAAGCATGGGATCTATAAAAGATAGGGTGGCATCAAATTCCTTATTGGTATATGCGTTGGTGGTTACTTTTATTTGTTGTCCTACTTTAAGTCTAGCTATTTGACTTTCATAAGCATCAAACTCTGCCCAAACCGAATTCAAGTTATTTAGTTTTAAAATAGGTTGTCCTTGTTTTAAATAATCGCCTTCTGCAGCCATGACTTGTGCCACTGTTCCTGAAACCGTTGCGTAAAGCGGGAAATCTTCTCTTACCTTCCCTGAAGACTCTACATCGTTAATTTGACTTTCTGAGAGTTTCCAATTCTTCAATTTATTTCTTACCGCTAAATACAATTCTGGTTGAGATTCTTTTAAAGAAGCTGCTGTAATTAATTCTTGTTGAGCTGCTACCAGTTGAGGTGCATATATCGTGGCTAATAATTGTCCCCGACTCACTTGCTGGCCCTCGTAACTTATATTCAATTGTTCCAAACGACCGTCAAAATAAATGGACTGAACAGCGTTGTTTTCTTCGTTTGTTGCAATCGTTCCAGACAGCGATATCATTCCATATTCATTAGACGCTACACCATTACCCAAAATTGTAGTTTGAATATTAGCGAGTGCCATGGCGTTTTTGGTCATTTTGATTTCATTTGCCGCAAGACCCTCCGCACTTGATTGTGCTGGAATAAGCTCCATACCGCAAATAGGGCAATCTCCTGGCTCTGAAGTCATAATTTGCGAGTGCATAGAGCAGGTCCACATTTGTTTTATAGTTTCACTAGAATGATCGTGGATATCAGACACCTCTGTACTTGAACTTCTCTCAGTACTATCATTTCCAAATAGGAGCCAACCGGCCAACAGGCCCGCGATTAGTGCAATTCCTATATATATAATTTTATTTTTCATAATTTTTAATTTTCATGGTCAGCACAAACCTGCGCCAGGGATTGAGGTGGCATCCTTTTTTTTGACTTTTTAGGCATAAAAAAGATAGAGCCGAAAGCGCGCCCGGACGCCCAAATACTGCTAGTTATTATCTTCACTTTGTCATTATATTCCATAAATGTGCTTTTATGAATTCCTTATATTGTCCAATTCTATTTTTTAATTTTTCTAATCGTAGGGGAACTGGTAAACCAGAGTAAAAATCCACTTAACACTGTAATTAATCCCAATAGAGAAAATACTCTAAGCACAATGGTATTAAAATCATCGCGTCCTTGATAGTCCATAGTATGCGTCATCCATAAAAAATCAAACCACCGCCAATCCCGATGACGAACAGTTTGAAAAGCTCCATTCTCTATAGCTACGTAAGCTTTAAGGTTTTCATCGGTCTTGTAGGAGATCTCATAAGCCGGCAATGGACTGCCGCGGTACTCGTGATGATCATCTACGCTTACAATACGTTGTATGTGATCCAACTCTAAGTCTGAAAGCATATAGCGCTCTGCTACTTTGATGGCCTCATCTGCGGTTAGTTCTATTTTCTTTGCTCCTGTACGGGCATTGTAAAGTACTGTTTCATTAATCCAGTAATAGGGTGAATTTGCAATATCTAGTAATTCCAACGACTGAATAGGCTCTTGGATATTCAACTCAGAGCTTCCCAACAAATCTAAAAATGCAGTTTGATTTGGTACTTCCTTTTTAAATTGGTCGCCATGTATCTCATCAATATCTGTCCAGCTGAAATACATACCACTAATGGTCCACATTAAAAACTGAATACCCAGAAAGATACCTAAATACCGATGTGCTTTTCTAATCTTAAGC
The DNA here is from genome assembly GCF_047636915.1 of Nonlabens sp. Classification (GTDB taxonomy): domain Bacteria; phylum Bacteroidota; class Bacteroidia; order Flavobacteriales; family Flavobacteriaceae; genus Nonlabens. The sequence continues at coordinate 35,755 of NZ_JBLIGN010000007.1, forward strand.
GCTGTTTTTCTGTTTACCATGTTACTTAACTTCAAATGGAAATTCAACACTGATCTTTTCCCAACTCAAAGTTATTATACCTGAGTTGTCGCTGTTCTTAGTTACTTTGTATTCTAAATGTTCCTGAATATCTTCGTTCGTTTTGGGTGTGATCGCAAATCGCAATACATCCTCTTTTTCATCATATTCATCCTTGCCGTGTTGGTCCCAGTTGCTATTGAAAATAAGAGTCCATTCTTTCTCATTAGGAATTACAAAAAAACCATATTTACCTGCTTTCAGCTCCTTACCGGCTATGCTTATATTTTTATTGGTCTCCATCCACGTTGCTTGGTGCGCGCCTGCCTGCCAAACCACATCATAAGGAAGTAATCCTCCAAAAACAATACGGTTGCGAACTCCCGGTGATGAATAGTCAAAATGGATGTGTGCATCACCTATCATAGCCATCGCACTGGTATGCGGACTCAATGGTTTTTTCTTGACAGGCTCAGCTTTGGTAGTTTCTTGCTGCGTTACTTGGTTATCTTGTGCAAGGTCCTCCTTCTTTGAGGTTTCTTTGCAAGCACTCATTAGTACAAGGCTTAGAAGAATGATGGTGTATTTCATTATACGTATAGATTAGTTAATTGATTTTGATTTGAGTCTTAAGGCATTTGCAATAACTGAAACAGAGCTAAAACTCATCGCTAGCGCTGCAATCATAGGCGATAATAGTATTCCGAAAAAAGGAAATAATACCCCAGCGGCTACAGGTACACCCAATGTGTTATAAATCAGTGCAAAAAACAAGTTTTGCTTGATATTCTTCATCACTACATGGCTTAAGTTTTTTGCTTTTAGGATCCCTTGTAAATCACCTTTTACTAAGGTAATCATAGCACTTTCTATGGCAACATCAGTTCCTGTTCCCATCGCAATCCCTACGTCACTTTTTGCAAGTGCCGGTGCATCGTTGATACCGTCACCTGCCATGGCAACCACTTTACCTTGTTCTTGTAATTTAGTGACTTCTCGGAGCTTGTCTTCTGGTAACATACCTGCTTTAAAATCGGCTAGGTGGAGTTCGCTGGCGACCGCTTGAGCCGTATCGTGATTGTCACCAGTGAGCATGATCACCGCAATACCTTTTTCTTGCAGCTCTTTGATAGCCGTAGCGCTGGTTGCTTTGATTTTATCACCTATGACCACATATCCAGACACCACAGCGTCTATCGCCAGGTAAGAAACGGTCTTCCCTTGTTTCTGAAAGGACTGTACCTCAGTTTCCATTTCAGATGTTATGGAAGCTTTTGCGTATTCCATCATTTTGGCATTTCCTAAAGCCAGCTTTTTACCCTCAAGGCTTCCTTCGACTCCTTTACCGGTAACTGCGCTAAAGTTTTCAGTTTTTAAGAGTTCGATTCTCTGCTGCTTAGCATATTTCACAGTAGCTTCAGCAAGCGGATGCTCGCTGGAACTGTTGAGGGATGCTATAAGTTGGGTTATTTTGTCACTATAGCTATCGGGACAATCTCCAAAGACCCCTATTTTCTCCACCGTTGGTTTCCCTTCGGTAATGGTTCCTGTTTTATCAATGATCAAGGTATCTACCTCATCCATTTTCTCAAGGGCTTCTGCATTTTTAATCAACACTCCATTTTGTGCCCCTTTACCTACTCCTACCATAACAGACATAGGTGTCGCCAATCCTAGCGCACAAGGACAGGCGATAATCAGCACTGCAATAGCATTGACTAAGGCATATACATAGGCTGGTTCTGGACCCCAAATCGCCCAAATAACAAAAGTGACCAGTGAAATTACTACCACTACAGGAACAAAATATCCAGAAACAGTATCGGCTAATTTTTGAATAGGTGCACGACTGCGACTGGCATCATTTACCATTTTTATGATTTGAGAAAGCAAGGTGTCACTTCCTACTTTTTCGGCTTTCATCAAAAAGGATTGGTTGCCGTTAATGGTACCACTAGTGACTTTGTCGTCCTTAGCTTTGTCCATGGGAATAGGTTCTCCAGAGATCATGGATTCATCCACCGTAGTTTTTCCTTCGGTAATTACACCATCCACAGGGATTTTATCGCCTGGCTTCACCCTTAGCATATCCTCTTTTTGAATTTGGTCAATGGATACCTCTTCTTCATTTCCATCCACAACACGCACTGCTTTATTAGGTGCGAGCTTTAATAATTCCTTGACTGCAGAGTTGGTTTTGCTATGCGCACGCGCTTCCAATACCTGACCCATTAATACTAAGGTCAGAATCACGGTAGCGGCTTCAAAATAAACGTGCACTGCTCCTGATGCTGTTTTAAACTGCTCTGGGAAAAAGTCTGGAAACAACATTCCAAAAACACTGAATAACCAAGCCACACTAGCACCTATACCAATAAGGGTAAACATATTAAGATTCCATGTCTTTATACTTCTATAGGCACGTTCAAAGAACATCCAAGTCGCATAGAACACGACAGGAATGGAGAGGTCAAATTGGATCCAGTTCCACCATTTTTGTTCCATCACCTCATAGAGCGGATTGTCAGGAATCATCTCGCTCATCGCGATCAAGAAAATGGGCAAGGTCAACCCAAGTGCGATCCAGAATTTCTTCAATAACTTTTGATAGGTCTTCTCTTCTGCAGAACTATCTGGCTGCATTGGGACTAATTCCATCCCGCAAATAGGACAAGCTCCAGGCTCGTCTTTTATGATCTCTGAATGCATGGAACAAGTCCACTGTTCGCTTGTTGTGACCGATAAATTTTGTTCTTCTACAAGATCCATCCCACAAACCGGACAGTCGCTTGACTTGCTATAGGTTTTATCAGCCTCACAGTGCATGGGACAATAGAAAGTTCCGGTTCCTTTAGTTCCCGTGGAGGCCGAAACCTCATCTGGTTGATCAACTACATCTGGTTGACCCACAAATTTATGAATGGAATAGCTACCGCCATCATCTTGAAGTGCTTTTTGAAAAGTCTCTATAGGAATATGCGATTCCATTTCAATGGCAGCTTCTGCCTTTTCTAAATTCACAGAAATATGAATCACAGCATCCACTTTAGAAAGCGTCTGCTCGACGTGACTGCGGCAACCATTGCAGGTCATTCCGTGTATGTGAAAGGTGTGTTTCATTGGAATATTCTTTTGTCTTTAAGATACTAAAATATCCTGTTTAAACAGCATGTTTTGTTCCAGTTAAGGTTGATGTTAACCCAATTTAGTCAAAGGCATGCTGTTCCTAATTTCAGTGTTTCAGTAAGTAGTCCTAGACATCCTTGTAAGGGATTTGAATTGTTTTACTAGAGGAACACTGTTTTTATAATAAGTTTACAGGTAGCTATTTTATTGGTGGGTATGACCGTTTGCGGTATGCTCTTCATTTTTTATAAGTGTCATTCCACAGGAATCGCAGGTACCCTCTTTTTCACTGCCGCTGTCTTTACAATGCATAGGACATACGTAAGCAGAAGTGTATTCATTTCCTTGATCATCTTCGGTTGCTGGTTTTGTCTCTGCCTCGTTTTCTTTACAAGACACCATTGAAATAGTCGCCATGATAAGCATTGCTCCTAAGATTGATTTTAAATTTTTCATAGTTTTTGATTTATTGAATTATTAAATAATTAACTACCGCACTCTGTCGGTAGTATATGGTTATTGCTTTTATTTGATTGATCTGAAATTTCAATTGCAACTCTTGTATATCAAGAAGGTCCTTAAAATCTATGATTCCTGTCTCGTAATTCTTGATGAGAATTTCTTCGGCACTTTGGGCATGTTTTAAGTTTTTTTGTTGTGTATGATATTTGATCCGGGCTTGATTGCGTTGTGATATCGCTTTCGCGAAAGCGGATTCTAACACATTCAATCGGTTGTCTTTTTGAGCTGCGATTTCTAACTGACGTAGTTCGTTCTGTTTGCTTTTTGAATCGTATTGTTTATTAAAAATAGGAATAGAGACCGATAGCATAGGCATGAATATATCCTTACCGTTATCGCTGAAATTCATATCAGCACGCTCAGAAACAGGCACATAATCTACACCAATGCCTATCATAGGATTTTGTTCCGCTTGATTCAACAACTCTGATTGAGTGATGGATTCATAAAGCTTATCGTACTGGAATAACTCCGGATGAAGGCTTAAGACATCTACTGCATAAGCTATATCTTCTTCAGGCAACAACAACTCTTCAACTACTGTTACCGCATTGATACCATCTTGATGGAGCAGCTTATTAAAAGTGGCCTGTTCGCCTAAATAGGCTTGGTCTAAAACTTCTTTTTGCTGTTGCAATTCATTCTGTCTGATCTGTAATCGCAACACATCTACCGCTGTTGCTTTTCCCACCTCTATCGAATTAAGCGCGAGACGTTCGTAGGTTTTTAAGAGTTGGATATTTTCATCGAGAACACTTTGTTCTGCTCTAATTTCATAAAGACTGTAATAGGACTGAGAAACAGCTAGCGCCAATTTGCGTTTTGCTATGGCTATTTCAACAAATTCTGCATCTGCCATGGAGCTTGCATAATTTTCTCTGGCGGTAATCGTGCCAAACCAAGGCAACATCTGTCTTGCTGAAAATCTAGCGCGCTGAGCTCCTGTTCTGGTTTCTGGTTCGCTTACAAAATAGCCTGCGCTGAATTCTGTATTGGGAATCCAGTCCACTTCATTTACTTTTTCTTCAGCGATATTATAACGCAGCTGATAGGCTTGAATCTCAGGATTGTTATCCTCTGCCTGTTGTATATAGGATTGTAATTGTTGTGCCTGTGCAAAAAGACCCAAGAAACAAGAGACCAAAGATAAGATGTACTGTTTATTTAAGTTTTTCATCATTTTAATTCTTTAGTCTTGATTATTGATTCCTCAATTTTAGGGAGTTTTCGCGAAAGAAAATATTCTTCCCTCCAACTATACAGGACCGGCACCAAGAAATAGGATGTTATATCGATTACCATTCCTCCAAAAATTGGGATCGCCATAGGTATCATGATATCGCTTCCTTTTCCAGTTGAAGTAAGTACAGGAAGTAAGGCTAGGATGGTAGTTACTGTAGTCATCAAACAAGGACGGATACGTTGCTGAGCAGCTTCTAATGCCGCTTGACGTACCCCTTTTATATCCACTGGCTTTTCACGGTCAAAAGTCTGCTTAAGGTAGGTTGCCATAACCACACCGTCATCAGTGGCTATCCCAAAAAGCGCAATAAAACCAACCCAAACGGCCACACTTAAGTTGATGGTTTTCATGTTAAATAGGTCGCGCATATTCTCGCCAAAAAAACTGAAATTAAAGAACCAATCTTGACCATAGAGCCAAATCATTATAAAACCACCGGCAAAAGCTACTGTGATACCCGTAAACACCATAAGCGAAGTCCCTACAGATTTGAACTGGAAATAAAGTATAAGAAAAATAATGATCAGTGCTAATGGGATTACCACTGAAAGTGTCTCCTCTGCACGCAATTGATTTTCGTAAGTTCCTGTAAATTGGTAACTGATTCCTTTAGGGACAATTAAGTCGCCAGCAGCTATTTTTTGTTGTATTAAAGCTTGGGCATTTTCTACGACGGCTACTTCGGCAAATCCATCGAGCTTATCAAACAGCACATAACCTATCAAAAAAGTATCTTCACTTTTAATCACTTGTGGACCTTTCTCATAACGTATGTCTACCAGCTCTCCCAAAGGAATAGGGCTGCCATTTTCTACTGGAACATAAATATTTTTAAGATCGTCTGGATTGCTCCTTAATTCTCTAGGGTAGCGTACGCGCACCCCATAACGTTCTCGACCTTCTACTGTTTGTGTCAATGGCATGCCGCCAACAGCCACTTGTAAAATTTGCTGGACATCCATAACCGATATACCGTAACGCACTAATTGCTCGCGTTTAATATCAATTAATAAATAAGGCTTGCCTACAATACGGTCTGCAAAAACCGCTTGTTCTTTTACACCTTCGGCTTGTTTGATAATGTCTTCTAACTGTAAACCAAACGCTTCAATTTGTGCTAAATCTTGACCTTTAACTTTGATTCCCATAGGTGCTCGCATTCCTGTTTGCAACATGACCAGTCGGGTTTCAATAGGTTGTAATTTAGGAGCAGAAGTCACACCTGGTAGCTTGGTCACCCTGACGATTTCATTCCATATATCATTTGGGCTATTAATTTCAGGTCGCCAGTTGCGATAGTATTCACCATCTTCATCTTGTACCAGATGTTTATCTTCTATGTTAAATGGGTCTCTTAATTTTGAGGCATTGTATTCCTTATTATCAGCCCCGATATCGGTATTAGGATTGATGACAAGAAGGCCGTCTTTTGTTATAAAAAGTCCGTTTTCATCCACTTTATAACGCTGTCGTTCTCCATTTTCATTGCGCATGTATTCAGACTTGTACTGAATCATATTTTCATACATAGAAAGAGGTGCTGGATCTAGCGCACTTTCTGTTCGACCAGATTTACCGACTACAGTTTCTATCTCTGGAATGCTAGCGACTGCCATATCTAATTGCTGCAGTACGCGTTTGTTTTCTTCGGCACCGGCATGTGGTAAAGAGGTAGGCATTAAGAGAAAAGAGCCTTCATTAAGTGATGGCATAAATTCTTTTCCAGTAGTTTTCATGATCCATACACCAGAAACAAGTACGGCTACAGGGATCACTAAAAACAAGAGTTTATTTGCTAATGCCCATTTCAAAATCTGACCGTAATACTTTCTCAGTACAGAAAATACCCCTAGAATTCCAAAGCAAATGACAGCGACAAAAATTAGATTTATAAGAATGCTTCTATCAAAGCCCAGTGGTCTCCAGTAAGTTGCCAGTAATACCACTATAGCCGCTGATGCTGTAATGATATTTATAAGATTGGCACGCTTTCGCGAAAGCGTATTCCTCAAGGTTAATAGTGAGGTACTACCAAAAGCAATTAAAATCAATCCCAACCAGTATCCATAAATAATAGCGAAAAGGCCCACTGCGATCAGTGAAATATTCAACACATAACTGAAGGAGTTTTTAATGTTTTTCTTCTTAAATAAATACGCAGCTAATGGCGGTATGATAAATAAGGCAATGATTAAAGAGGCCGAAAGTGCCATGGTTTTTGTAAAGGCTAAGGGCCTGAATAATTTTCCTTCGGCGCCTATCATCGTAAAGACGGGAAGAAAACTGATGATCGTAGTTAGAACAGCTGTTAAAATAGCTCCTGAAACCTCGGCTGTAGCATTGTATATAATTTCATTGGTGGTGTATTCCACTCCGCTTTCATTAAAGCGTAACTTCTCATTATCCATATGCCGAATCATATTTTCAGCTAGTATGACGCCCACGTCGACCATAGTACCAATGGCGATAGCGATACCAGAAAGTGCGACAATATTAGCTTCTACGCCAAAGAGTTTCATCGCTATAAAAACCATAAGGACCGCTACGGGCAATAGTCCAGAAATAAGGATGGAAGCTCTTAGATTGAAGAGCATGATGATGATAACTAATATGGTAATTAAGATTTCTAGTGTAAGTGCCTCACTTAGTGTGTCTAGGGTTTCTCCAATAAGCTCGGTACGGTCATAAAAAGGGATTATGGTAAGTTGAGAAGTGCGACCGTCTGCCAGTATTTTTGATGGCAGTCCACTTTTGAGCTCTTCTATTTTTGCTTTTACATTATTGATGACGTCCATAGGGTTTACACCATAACGTGCCACCACGACACCTCCGACAACTTCAGCACCTTCTTTATCCAGAATACCACGCCTGGCTTGGGGTCCTAAATGTACCCTTGCCACATCTTTAATGCGTAGAGCTGTAAAATCTTGTGAAGAAACCACCGCATTTTCTATATCGCCTATAGACTTTACGTATCCTAAGCCACGCACTAAATATTCAGCTTGATTTATTTCTAAGGTTTGTGCCCCTATATCTTGATTGCTCTCTTTTACTGCTTTGACAATTTGGCCGAGGCTTATCTTGTATTGACGCATTTTTTCAGGGTCCACATCTACTTGATATTCCTGCACATAACCACCAATAGAGGCCACTTCTGAAACACCACTAGCGGCAGAAAGTCCATATTTCACATAGTAATCTTGAATACTGCGCAGTTCTTGTAAATCCCATCCACCGGTTACATTTCCTTTTTGATCACGGCCTTCTAATGTGTACCAATATATCTGACCTAAACCTGTGGCATCTGGTCCCAAGGAAGGGTTGGTACCGTCTGGCAATAGGTTGGTTGGTAATGAATTAAGCTTCTCTAATATCCGGCTACGCGACCAATAGAATTCTATATCTTCTTCAAAAATGATGTAGATACTGGAAAAACCAAACATAGAAGAACTTCGTATTGTTTTTACTCCAGGAATCCCCAATAATGAAGTCGTTAACGGATAGGTGATTTGGTCCTCTATATCTTGCGGAGAACGACCTTGCCATTTGGTGAAAACAATTTGTTGATTCTCTCCAATATCTGGAATGGCATCTACAGCTACCGGGTCAGAAGGTATGTCAATAGCTATGGGCAGTTTTTCCCAATTAAAGGGTGCGTTTAACAAACCCCAACCTACAAATAGGGTGAGCATTAAAACAGAGACGAGTTTATTTTCAATAAGGAATTTGATCGCTTTATTGAGCATATACAGAGATAATTAAACAGTTAGAAACCGATTTGAATTCTGGAATACAGAAAACAAATACAACAAGTACCACCCGAAACGATATTTATCGAAGGGCTTCTTTACTAGTGTTTAAAAATCAAATAAGAAAGGACTGGTGCCATACCTGAACGTCCCGTTTCACAAAGGGCGGCACATGATCAAAAAAAACAACTTCCTTAGAAGTGGTTTCTTCCAACCTATTTATATAGGAATAAGTAAATGAGGCAACAAAGACTTGTTGTTCAAAGGTAAGTATGGAATGATTATCTTTTAAGTCATCTTGTCCTTCCATAACTAATTGCTCATCAGAACAACAAGATTTTCTAGACATTTCTGGTATTTGGCACGTACCGACTTCAGGGTTCTTTTCCATACCGCAAGTCTCTACATCTTGAAAGAAAGAGAAATCTACCATAGTATCCCCACAATAGTGCATATCAATCGTAAATGACATGGTAGTCATCAAGACTACTGTTGCCAAAAAGAATGCGATTGATTTGTAGAAAAACTGTTTCATTGCATGACAAAGGTACTTTTTTTTTACTAGTCCAAGGTTTATTTAATTTATGGACTGATTTTAATAGCAAGATTTAAGGGAAAAAGGTGGTTTTTGAAAATATAAAAAAAATACAGATAGTTACCATTTGTATCGGTTTTGTTGGATACGGTACTGCCATTTCGTTTTTTCTCAGAATTTGATTTTCCGTTTCAAATTCCACCTTTTTGTTTTTCAGCGTTTTATTCCGCAAACTTTTTAAAATCCGGATGAGTCAGCAATTCCGATGCTTGCAAAATTCGGCATTTAGTTTAGGTTTTGTTTTTCAATACCGCAAACAAACTAAAAATCCGATGTGATTTTAACTTCTAATATTCGGCTTTTAAAATCATTGCCAGCGGTACCATATGATTTGATGAAATTACTACACAACCTCCACCTTGTGGTATTTCACCTTCTCCCATTCTCGATTGAACTTTGCGAGAAAGCTTTTAGGCACTATTTTTTCTTGTTATCCTATATGGATTATCCGTGCCTTAATTAATTTTGTGTTTTATTTAAGTGCGACACAAAGAATGGCAATGGTTTGTTATAAAAATAATTTCGGGTTTGACTGCGAGTATTTTCCGAAAGAAAATCAGACAAAGAAAACACGCAACTACTTTTGATTTAGCACAAAACCGCAATTACTTTTATACGGTGTTATAAACAGTTATTTTATTATCAGTTTTTTAATTGTAGAAATCTTTTTTGAGTTATTATTTATTTTCAAAATATAAGTTCCAGTATTTAATTCAGGAAGATATATTGTTGTTGAATTATTCCTAGTTGAATTTCTCGTATTATACATATGTTGTCCCATCATATTATAAATAGTTATAACATTCTCTCCATTCATTAAGTTCAATATTTCCAAATTGCTACCTGATGTTGTTGGATTTGGATATACTAATAGGTCATTATTCGTGTTTTCAAAATTAAAATTACTTAAAGTAGAATTTGTTAACGCCTGAAATGCATTTATCCTTCCGTGACCATAATATTGATCCCAGCCACTTGTATCATCTGAATTCCCAACTTGATCCTCAGAAGACTGTTCTAAAATTGTTCTTATCTCCGTAATTGTTAAATTAGAATCTACTGATAGTAACAAAGAGATTAAACCAGCTACATGAGGTGCAGCTTGGGAAGTACCTCCCCAATATGAATTGTAATTAGTGTTTGATGAATAACTTAAGCCATAAATAAAATTTCCTGGCGCAACAAAATCCAATTCAGGGCCATAGTTACTGCCACTTGTTGTGCTCCAAAAAAAAGGCACACTTCTAGTATCATCAGAATTTGTAGAACCAATAGCAAATGCATTAGTATATTTAGCCGGATACTGTATCACTGAATTTTGGTTTCCAGTTGATACAACTACAGGAACATTATTATTATATGCGTAATTAATGGCGTTTTCTAAAAGTGTTGACGATCCATTTCCGCCGACAGACATATTAATAACTGAAGCTCCATTATCAACAGCATAATAAATAGCTTCTGCCCACCAGCTATAGAATCCATTATTATTATTATCTAATATTTTACAGATCATAATTTTTGAATTCCAATTTACACCTGCATATCCTATATTATTATTCCCAGATGCAAGAGCAATACCAGCGACATTTGTACCATGTCCGTGGTCATCTGTTGGGTCATTATCATTATTTACAAAATCCCAACCATTTATATCATCTATATAATTATTTGAATCTGTGTCAGTGCCGTTCTGATTTTCATTAGTGTTCAGCCAAATTCTTCCAGAAAATTCAGGATGATCCAATTTTGCTCCAGAATCTAATATAGCTACTATTAAATTAGGGTCTCCTTGTGTTATATCCCAAGCTAAATCTGTATCAATATCTGCATCATTAGTTGAACTCGATAACGAGAATGTCCCGTCATTATAATGCGACCATTGACGATTAAAATTATTGTCATTTGGCGTGGTTTGAAAACCATGACCGTTACCAACAAAGTTTTGCTCAACATATTCGAATAAACCTGTTTTCTTATACAACTCAATAATTTCTTCTATGGGTTTGCTTGAATTGAGTTCAAGGATATATGTATCTTTTTCTTTTTTGTTCCCTGTTAGTGCTATTGATTCGATTTTGTCGCTTTTATTTAATAAGCGGATTTCTGAATTGTCAAATTTTTGAAGTCTTAAAACTTCACTGCTGTTGGGTTTTTTAGCTGCTTTAAATTTAACTATTAATTCATTATTGTCTTGAGAAAATGAAAAACTACTGAGCAAAATGCACGATAAGACTAAAATTAATTTCTTCATATTTATTTTTATTATTTACAACAATGCCGGCTATAGTGCCGCCTTGGTCATGCAGTCCCCATTCTTTTTGGGCGGCTTTAACATGCGTTAAATATAACATACCTTAGGAACTATCGCAAGCTTCACGCTGAACTATAGCCGTTGTTTTACATCTGTAGCGCCTGCTAGTGTTTATAGAGTATCTGTTGAGCGCTGTGTTTGGCGTTTTTAAAGGCAGTATTCCAATAGCCAACCGAGATGCAAAGAATTTCAAATGTCGGTTGGCTATTTTAAGATTTAGCAGGCGGCTAAAGATTTGCGTAACCGCTTTATTTTTATTTGGCAGCGCGATGAATGTAGAGATTCTTATGAACGAATAGGTATGATAACATCGCCATTGTTTTCAGTGTGTGAGAACCTATTAAAACTGATCTTTGCCATGGTAAAGACGGAGTTGGTATAGAATAATTATGACAGAAAGACTTTAGTAAAGAATTATTGGGTTTTTACTTATGTTTTGTCATTGTACTTTTTGTGCTCATCGTTTTGTGTTGGTGGGTTTATATTGCTTTTTTATTTAAATTATTAATATTATCAATTATTTTGATTTTTTTTATAGTCACTAAAAAACTAATCAGAGAGAGAGAGCAGTATAAAATGAATGACTACTATCCCAAAGTCTTGTGTAATTTAATTTTTTATTATGTTTTTTTTTTCAATAACCAAGCATATCCAAAAGCTTAAAAATCTCAGCTATCCGATAACTCGCTCTAAATTTTTTCTGTCTGAATGATGTAAAATTCCAATTTAAATCACGTCAAGGAATTTATAGTTTTAACCGGTTACCGTTAATTTCTTGTTTGAATGTACAAAAACCTCTTATGGTTGGTAATTATTCATTCTCTTTGGATCTAAATCTAATAATTTCTGAGTCTTCATTTTTTGTCCTTCATTTATTAAATTTACCAATCCTTTCATCCATTTTGCGCAAAATAAAACGTGTAGTCATTATTTATGGTCTTTGTAAAATAGAACTACTTCAAAATCTGTTTATCCGTTGACCTTTTTAGTCATTACATAAAGATTTAAAAGTATAACTATTAATACAGCATAAAACACATAAAACTAAAAAACCACTTACATAAGTAAGTGGTTTTAAATATAATAAATAATAATGTGAGCCCTGAAGGATTCGAACCTTCGACCGCCTCCTTAGAAGGGAGGTGCTCTATCCAGCTGAGCTAAGAGCCCTTTTACTTAAAATAAATTCTAAGCGGTTGCAAATATAGTATTATTTTATAAAGAGCTGCCTATTTTTTAAAGTAAACATTCTATTTATTTCAAGCAACTTTTAATTGTTTGAATACCTTAATTTTGGGGCATGAATATTATGAAAATACCATTTATACTGTGTACATTTTTTTTAGTTTTTTGTGGTCACTCACAAAATTTTAAACCAGACTCCTACTCTGCTTTGAACGTAGAAGAAATGAATACTTGGCAATTGCTCCAATATGATGGATTAAATGCCTTTAATGGAGTTGCTTATACCTACTCAAGACCATTTCACTGGCAAAAAAGAGATTTTTATCGCGCTGGAGCTACCTCCTTATTTGTAAGTGCCTTGTACACTTTTGATAATGAGTCTAGCGACTACTTTATAGAGCAAAAAAAGGACATTCCTAGAATGATCACTGATTTTGGTTGGTATTTTGGAAGTCCGCAAAATAATTATGGAATTACAGCCAGTATTTATGCTTACGGATTAATTACTAAAGATCCAAAATGGCGACGCACAGGAGTATTAATGATATCTAGTGCTACTGCCGGAGGTCTTTTACAACAAATACTAAAAACAGCTACTGGACGGGCGAGACCTGGTACAGGCTTTGGAAGAAATGAGTTCAGACCTTTTTCTTATAAACCTGGATTTAGTTCCTTCCCTTCGGGTCATACGGTACTTGGATTTACAACGGCTTACGCATTAGCAAAACATTTTGATAACCCATATGTGAAAGCAGGAATCTATGGTATAGGCTTGATATCACCGGTTTCTCGATTATGGGAAGGAGCACATTTTCTTACAGATGTAATTCTAAGTTTAGTCTTAACTATTGCCACAGTAGAAGCGGTAGATAGGTATTTAGATACCCGCAATGGATATGGTGATAAACGATACGGAAAAGGTAACACAGGACGGCAACCAGCAAAAACAGTGTTTAACCTTAAAGCTACTTCTAACACAATTGGGCTCACTGTTAATTTCTAAAACGTTTAACATTATAATAATTTCATTAAACAAATAATGGGTAAATTTGCCTCACTATAACAAACTAATATGTCATCATACAGAGTTTTTGAAGAGTACAATGTTAAAGCAACAGAAGAGATCGAAGGAAAATTTCGTGATGTCATAACAGAGCTGGGAGAAGACGTAAAAAGAGAGGGTCTGCTAAAAACTCCCGAAAGAGCTGCAAAAGCTATGCAATTTTTAACTTCAGGCTATGATATAGATCCTGCAGAGATACTAAAAGGAGCCATGTTTGCTGAGGATTATCACGACATGGTTATTATTAAGGATATAGAATTATATTCTTTGTGTGAGCATCACATGTTGCCCTTTTTTGGTAAAGCACATATTGCCTACATACCTGATGGACAAATTGTCGGTCTTTCAAAAATACCTCGTATAGTGGATGTATTTGCAAGACGCTTGCAGGTTCAAGAAAGACTCACTCACGATATATTAGAATGCATAGATAAAACGCTGAACCCAAAAGGTGTTGCTGTTGTTATTGAAGCATCACATATGTGTATGATGATGCGCGGTGTGCAAAAACAAAATAGTGTTACCACAACTAGCGGTTTTAGAGGCCAATTTGAAAAAGTAGAAACTCGTGCAGAGTTTATGAATCTTATAACTTCAAAATTGCATTAGTATTTATTGTGACTTATTGCTTATGATTTTAAAGTTTAATTTTCTTTTTTTGTTGCCGCTTGAATTTTAAAAATCAGTAAATATCAAGGTTGTAAAAAACCGTTTACTGTGTTTTACATCAACTACCTTTTCGATTAAAATGAAGTATTCAAGTACATTTTAACCGATGGGCAATTCATAATAACCGCAAAATTTATGTCGCCTTTTACATTAAAAATGTTTTACAGAATTGTAAAGTTTTGGGTATTTAGATTATAAAAAAAAGCTCCTGAAAAGGAGCTTTTTTTATTTTACTAACTGCTTAAAACCTGTCATCAATTTCCTGATTTTAGGATCTATTATTACCTGACAATAGCCTTGCTCACGATTGTTGTTATAATAGTTACCATGAATCTCTTCAGCCGGATAAAATACGGTTGCTGGAGCTATTTCAGTTACAATAGCTTCACCGAAAGTCTTGCTTGCTGTCAACTCACTAATAACCCCTAATGCGGTTTGCTGTTGCTCTTCATTTTTATAAAAAACAGCACTTCTATAATGCGTCCCTATATCATACCCTTGTCTGTTTAGAGTCGTTGGGTCATGAGTAGCCATAAAGACTTCAATCAATTCCTTGTAAGAGACTATTTGCTCGTCATACAAGATCTCAATTGCCTCTGCATGGCCAGTCCTTCCTTGAACTACTTCTCTGTAGGGTGGGTTTTTAATACGCCCTCCACAAAAACCAGATGTAACGCTTTCAACTCCTTTAACCCTTTGAAAAACCGCTTCTGTACACCAGAAACATCCACCTGCAACAATTGCTTTTTTCATTTTTTTTTACAATTTACAAAAGAGCTTTGAAAACAAAATTTCTTTAACAACTCTTTAATGAATTCATTTTTTGAAGTCCTTAGATTTGCTTTCAGACCAAATTATTATGAATCATAAGTCTTTATTCTGTTTATTTATTATTTTATGTTTTGCTTTCGCGAAAGCGCAAAAATTACAAACATCTGATTCTTTAGTTATAAAGAGAAAAATATATCAAGCAACACGAGTAACTACTGCTCCTAAAATTGATGGAGAACCTTTTGAAAAATTCTGGGACGCGATTCCTACCGGTGGAGACTTTGTTATGATCCAACCTACCAATGGTCAAAAAGAAAGAGATACCCATAAAACAGAATTTAAAATCGCTTATGATGATAATGCGTTGTATGTAGCAGCTTTTTTATATGATAATCATCCAGAAAGTATCTTGAGACAATTTTCCCAAAGAGACCAGATCGATGTACAGGCCGATGTTTTTGGATTTTATTTAAATACCTATAACAACCAGATCAATCAAACACGGTTCTTTGCAACTAGTGCAAATGCCTTAGGTGATGCTATTGCCGAAGGGAACAGAGAAGATTATAGTTTTAACGTAGTGTTCAAATCGGAGACCAGTATCAATGAAAGCGGATGGTATGTAGAAATGAAAATTCCCTATCGCACACTGAGGTTCCCAGAAATAGAACTACAAGACTGGAGTTTCCAAATAATAAGACGAATACGAGCTCTAAACGAAGAGTATACCTATAATTTTGTAGATATTACACAAGGAATAAGCACGCAATACGATGCCATCATGACTGGTGTAGAAAAGATCAATCCTCCATTGCGTTTGAACCTTTACCCTTATGCTACTGTAATCAGCGATGACTTTGATGGGGTCCATACCACGTCATACAACGCGGGAATGGATCTTAAATATGGAATAAACGACGCATTTACTTTAGACGCGAGTTTGATTCCAGATTTTGGGCAAGTTGCGTTCGATCAAGTGATTCTTAATTTGGGCCCCTTTGAACAACTCTTTGGAGAGAATAGAGCCTTTTTTAATGAAGGAACTGATCTCTTTAATAAAGGTGGGATTTTCTTTTCTCGCAGAATAGGTCAGAAGCCCAGTGGTTCTGAAGGTATAGAATTATTTGATGATGAAGATATTATCAATAATCCCAACAACGCACAACTGCTCAACGCCGTTAAAGTAACAGGAAGAACCAAGGATAGATTAGGGATAGGTTTTTTAAATGCCATTACTGCAAAAACCGAAGCGACTATTGAAAATAGGCTTACTGGTGAAAGAAGAACACAGGTTACAGAAGCTTTTACTAATTACAATATGTTTGTTATTGATCAACAATTTAGCAAAAATAGTTCTGTAGCTTTATCCAATGCCAGTACGATAAGAAATGGCAGCTTTACAGATGCAAATGTAACCGCTCTAGTTCTGGACCACAATGATAAAAATGGCGCTAACAGCTACCGCTCAGAGTTAAAAATGAGCAATCGCTTTACGCCTACCGGTGCTGAAACTGGTTTTTCAATCGAGGCAAGATGGAGAAAGACTATTGGGAAATGGAGACCTAGTCTGGCCTATTTTCATCGAAATAAAAAATGGGATCCTAACGACCTAGGACGTAATTTTCAAAACAATACAAGAACCTTTGCAGCCGATTTAAAATACAACCAGTTTACTCCTATTGGTATTTTTAATAGATTTGATATCGATTTTAGGATAAGACATAGAAGACAAATAGATCCTGATTTACATACCAATAGCGAGTTCAACATCAATCCAAGCTTCTATACAAGAGAACGATTAGCTTTCGGTGCAAATTTTAATTTATTTTCAAGAGAATTAAATCAATTTGAAGCTCGCAAAACAGGACAAGTGGTACGCTATGAATCAAGGTTTTTTACAAGTGGTTTTGTCTCCACAGATTATCGAAAGAAATTTGCGGTAGATGTCAGAATGAGCAGGTCAAAACGATTTAATGATGTAGATGAAAGTTATAATTTTAGCTTCAGCCCTAGGTATAGATTCTCAGATGAATTCCTACTTGTTTACAGAATGTCATGGAATAAAAATGACGATCGCATCAGTTATGTAACAACCACAGATAACGAAGAACCTATAGTTAGCAGACGCGATACACATTCTGTAGAAAACACTCTTTCTGGAACTTATAATTTTAATAATAAACAAGCTTTGAGTCTATCGTTTAGAAATTTTTGGTCCAGAGCAACTTTCAGTCGTGATTTTAATCAACTCGCACAAGATGGCAGTTTGGTACCCACCGATTATATACTCTCTGATGATTTTGACCCAGACGCTAACTTTAATGTATGGAATCTAGACCTTTCTTATCGATGGCGTTTTGCACCAGGTAGTGAAGCTTCTTTGCTGTATCGAAATAGTATATTTAATTTTGATAATCAAGGGGACCTCGCTTTTCAAGACAGTCTCAATGAATTATTCACGCAGCCGTCCAGACATAATATATCCTTAAGAGTTACTTACTTCTTAGATTTTAATGATGCAAAAAGATGGTTTAAAGCTTAAAAATACATTACATTGTTCCTATGATTAAAGCGGTACAGATTTATAAAAGTTTTGGAGATTTACAAGTTCTTAAAGGTGTGGATCTAGAAATAAAAACGGGTGAAATAGCAAGTGTTGTAGGAAGCTCTGGTGCAGGTAAAACCACATTACTTCATATTCTAGGTACGCTAGAGCAATCGGATAAAAACCTTCTAAGTAGTCTTGAAATCGATGGCACAGATGTCTTAAAACTGAAAGGAAAGCAGCTCAGTAAATTTAGAAATACATCGCTCGGCTTTATTTTTCAGTTTCATCAATTATTACCAGAATTTACTGCGTTAGAGAATGTTTGTATTCCTGCTTACATAGCAAATACCGATAAAAAAGCTGCAGAGAAACGAGCAAAAGAACTGCTCTCATACCTCAAACTGTCAGATCGTTTTGATCATAAACCAGGAGCCCTTTCTGGAGGTGAACAACAACGGGTTGCTGTGGCAAGAGCGCTCATCAATAACCCAAAAGTTATTTTTGCAGATGAACCTACAGGTAATCTAGACAGCACAACAGCTCATGACCTTCATGAGTTGATATTCCAGTTGAGAAAAGAATTCAATCAAACCTTTGTTATTGTCACTCACAATGAAGAACTCGCAGACCTTGCAGATCGCAAGCTGGTGATGAGCGACGGTAAATTTCTATAAAAATATAAATGAATCGCAAAGAGCTAAAGGAATTTCTAGACGCCAAAGTCGAGCAGTACAACACTCCTGATTTTATACCGCACGACCCTATTCAAATACCACATCTTTTTTCTGGTAAAAAAGATATTGAGATAGCCAGCTTCCTCGTTGCCACTATCGCCTGGGGAAATCGAAAATCCATTATCAATAATTCCACAAAATTAATGGAACTAATGGACCATTCTCCCGCAGATTTTATCAAGAATCATGAAGAAAATGATTTGGAACGATTTGAAGGCTTTGTCCACCGCACCTTTAACAGTGGAGATTGTAAAACTTTTATGAGATCACTACAGCATATAGATAAAACATACGGAGGTCTAGAGGACGCTTTCGCAAAAGCGTATACAGAAAAATCTAATTTACAAGAAGCCATTTCAAAATTCAAAACTATTTTCTTTGAAGTAGATCATTTATACCGCACTCAAAAACACGTGAGCGATCCCATGAAAAATAGCAGTGCAAAACGCATCAATATGTTCTTGCGCTGGATGGTTAGAAAAGACAATGCTGGTGTAGATTTTGGAATATGGGAATCGATACCTATGAGTGCGCTTTCTTTACCCCTCGATGTACACACCGGAAATATCGCTAGAAAATTAAAAATACTCAAGCGCAAACAGAACGATGCAAAAGCCGTCGCAGAATTAGATTCCGTATTGCGCAAATTTGACCCCATAGATCCTATTAAATATGATTTTGCTCTTTTTGGATTAGGAGCATTTAAGGAATTATAAATCAATTATTTATGAAAATATCACAGTTTTTTTTTACCTATTTTTATATTCTATAAAATCAATAAATGGCCGAATCCAAATTACATTTGAAAGAAGATGAGCGTATTGCTTATCTAGAGTCTTTTCACATTGATCCGAAAAGAGAAAAAGTCTTTGATGAACTTACAGAATTAGCCTGTAAATTAACTGATGTCCCAAAAAGTCTAATTTCTATTGTCCACAGAGAAGAAGTGTGGTTCAAGTCTCAAAAAGGACTTGAACTAGATAATTCTCCCAGAGAATTGACCTTTTGCTCACAAGCAACAGTTAACGATAGTAATTTTTTCTATATTGAAGATGCGCATCAAAATGAAACTTTTAAGAATGAACCCTATGCAAATATTAGTAAAAGTATTAGGTTTTATGCAGGTGTACAGTTAAAGGACGAAAACAACTTACCACTAGGAACTGTCTGTGTCTTAGATGACAAACCTCATGTGTTAAATGAGGAGAAAAAAAAGTCGCTTGTAATGATAGCAGACCTTGTTATGATGCAATTAAAGCTTCATAAAGCAAATGTGGAACTTAAGGAAAAAACTAGGCTTTTAGAGGAGAATAATGAAATGCTAAGAAATTTTGCGCATGTAGTATCACATGATCTAAAAATGCCACTCGCTAGCATGATATTAACCAGTGATGTGATTTCAGAAAAATATGCTGCTCAATTAGATGAAGATGGCAAAGGATATCTAAAATCCATTAAAGACATCGCTTTTACCATGAGTGACTATATCGGGAATATTTTAAACCATTATGAGAGTGATCAAATTGCTATAAATGATAAAGACGAATTCGATATTTTCTCTGTAATAGAAAATGTGGAAGAAATGGTGGGACTTAGAGATGACATAGTATTCGTTTTTCCTGATAATAATTTAATAATGAATAGCAATAGCGCGGCTATTGAACAAATATTACTTAACCTTATCGGGAATAGTGTAAAATATAATGATAAGAAAACTATCAAGATTGAAGTCTTAGTGTCAGAATCAGCCGATTATTATAAGATCAGTGTACGAGATAATGGTATAGGCATCGCCAAGAATAAACAGAAAGACATTTTTAAACTATTTAGCACATTAAATCAATTGGATCGTTCTGGTAAAAAAGGCAATGGTATCGGGCTTTCTACCGTTAAAATTCTTGTTGATAAGCTTGGCGGTGTAATCAAATGTGATTCTCAAATAGCACAAGGATCTACTTTTACATTTACCGTAAAAAAATGAGTGCTTTCTTTAAGCAAAGTCAGTATATTTGAATACTGTTAGAAATCTTTTCAAATGGACGTATAGAGCATTCATTTAACTCTACATAAAGATACTTTTTGTTGTTTAGCTTTTTGAACAATCAGTAAATAAGATTCTATATGCGAGCAATAAAGACCAGTTTAAAGCCAACTGCAAAAAGTTTAAATAAGTTCAAAGGAAATGCAATAGATGTTATTTAAAAATCCAGTAATACTTTACGGCTTACTTTTTCTCCTAGTCCCTATTATTGTTCATCTTTTTCAACTGCGAAAATTCAGTAAAGTGCTCTTTACTAATGTAGCTTTTCTCCAACCTTTAATTAGCCAAACTAGAAAAAGTCGCCAAATTAAAAAATGGCTGACCCTACTAGCCAGATCTGCGGCAGTTGCTTGTATCGTCATCGCCTTTGCACAGCCTTTTTTACCAAAAAGCAATGCCGCTACTCCAGAAAAACAAACCGCCATCTACCTTGATAATTCCCATTCGATGGAGTTGAATGGGAAAAATGGAGGACTGTATAAATATGCCACAAGCCAACTTCTCGAAAAATTACCAGTAGATAAAATCTTTACTTTATTTACTAACGATAACGTATATATAAACACCAACAAACAGCAAATAACGAACGAACTGCTCTCTAACAACTACTCCAACGAGGTGCTTACGTTTGATCAAGTACAGCTCAAAGCCTCTTCCCTATTAGACAAAAAGAATGCTGCAAAAGAAATCATTATAATATCAGATTTTCAAAACTACGCCGGTGAAGTATTCCCTGACACCTTGCAAAATGTAAAGATAGAGCTGGTTAAATTAAGACCTCAAGAAATTGACAATGTTTCTATTGACACCGCTTTTGTGATGAGTCAATCTGGTGAAAATATCAACCTTCAAGTACAACTAAGTTCCAATTATGACGTAAATCAACCCGTCACCTTATCTCTTGAAAACAACCATATATTACTCGCCAAAACATCGGTTCTTATAGAAGATAAAAAAGGAAAGGCAAACTTCGAAATAGCAATAGAGGCACCTATTGAAGGCAGGATTTACATAGAGGACAAAGGGATTTCCTTTGATAACGAACTTTTTATAAGTACTGGAACTGCCCAAAAAATCAAGGTGCTCAGCATCAATGGTGCCGACTCTGATTTCTTAGACCGACTGTATAAAGGAGACCTATTTGACTATATCAGTGTTAAGGAAAAAGATGTCAATTATAATTTGATTAAAGATCAAAACATGGTTATTATCAATGAAATGACCAACATCCCTACCAGTTTAAGTAATGAATTGAATAAGCTTACTAATAATGGAGGCTCTCTCGTCATTATTCCAGCTCAAATATCTTCTGGCTATGAAAGCATAGGATTAACTGGTTTAGAATACAATGACGTTTCTAAGAAGGTTACTGAAATCAATTTTAATCATCCTTTGTTCAAGGGTGTTTTTAACAAGCGTATTTCAAATTTTCAGTACCCTAATGTAATGAGTGTTTTAAAAAGTGCCAATGCAAGAGACCCTATCCTAAAATATGAAGACGGAAGCAGTTTTTTATACAAAAACAACCGTACGTACGTTTTTACAACCAGCCTAAATTTAGAAAATAGCAATTTTCAAAATTCGCCGCTTATTGTTCCTGTGATGTTTAATATGGCCGTGAATGCATTACCTGTATCGCAATTGTATTACCACCTAAATAGCAGTAACGCTATCGCAGTAAACACAACCGTAAATCAAGATGAAATCATTAGCCTATCCAATGACACCTCTGAAATCATTCCAAGACAGCAAGCGTTTGACAATTATGTATTAATCAACACAGGAGAAGAGTTCTCTACTGCTGGTAATTATAATGTGAATAGCAAAGATCAAAAAATAGCTGCCTTAAGCTTTAATGCCCACCGTAAAGAGAACCGGTTAGTCTATTATTCTGATGCAGATTTAGGCGTTAATCTTTCCGCGTCTATTGATGACTTGCTCTACAAACTCAGTGAAGAACCGAATATCCTGTCGTTGTGGAAATACTTTGTCATGGGAGCGCTATTTTTCCTTATTTGTGAACTATTGATTTTAAAGTTTGTAAAATGATACTACTTAAGAATGTTATTATTGTTGATGCCGGTTCTGATTTAAACGGCAAAAAAAGAGATATCCTTATTAAAAATGGGAAGATTGAAAAAATAGCCCTTTCGATAACAGAAGAAAGCGCTAAACTAATAGCACATGAAAACATGCATGTTTCTATTGGTTGGATCGACACCAGTGTTAGTTTGGGAGAACCTGGTTTTGAAGAACGACAGACGTTAGAAAATGGCATAAAAGCTGCAGCAGCTGGAGGTTTTACCCATATTATGTTGAATCCTAACAACCAGCCTAATCCACAAGATCAGTCTGGAATCAAGTATCTGAAAAATGTAACCGCAAATCAAGCGGTAAGCATTTTGCCAGTAGGTTCCTTTAGCTTAAATCAAAAAGGAGAACACCTTGCCGAACTCTTCGATATGCAGCAAGCTGGTGCTGTTTCTTTCTACGATTATAAACAGGAAGTCACTAATGCTAACTTATTAAAAGTAGGATTGCAATACACCTCTGCTTTTAATGGCGTGGTGCAATCATTTCCCCAAAACAAAGATATCGCAGGAAAAGGAATGGTAAATGAAGATATCATGAGTACCAATTTAGGTCTCAAATCCATGCCCAATCTTGCTGAAGAACTTCAAATAGCTAGAGATTTAAGAATCCTTACGTACACCAAAGGAAGGTTGCACATTCCTACAGTAAGTACTGTCGAAGGGTTAAAACTCATTAAAAAATACAAGAAAACATCTGACAATGTAAGTTGCAGCGTTTCTATTCATCATCTCGCATTGTCCAGTAATGAATTAGCAACCTTTGATACCAACTTTAAATTGCAACCGCCACTAAGAGATGAAAAAGAAGTAAAACAACTTCAAAAATATCTAAATTCTAGTGTGATCGATGTGGTAACCAGTGATCACACACCGTTAACTATTGAACATAAAGACCTAGAATTTGACAGAGCAACTGCTGGAACTATCGGTTTAGAAAGCCTTTTCGGGGCTTTGAACAATTTAGTAGACACTTCAAAAACTGTCGAATTATTAACCAAGGGTTATAGCGTATTCCATCAAGAGGTTCCTTTAATTGAGGAGGGACAATTAGCAAATTTGACTTTATTTGAACCAGAGACCACCTATTCTTTTGAAAAGGAACATATCGTTTCCACCTCAAAGAATTCTGCTTTTCTAGGGAAAATGATGAAAGGAAAAGTGATAGGTATTATTAACAATAAAAAAGCAATTTGGAATGAAAGATAATCCGCCTGCAAAAAATCTGGCAGTACTAGCTTATGCCAGTTCCATATTTTTATATATGCATTTAATGGTTTTCGTTGCTGTTTTTGGTATTTCTGTGATTCTCAATTACAATAAGGGAAACAAATTTGTCAGTTTTCATATCAGACAAATGTTTGGGATAGGGATCATTGCCATCATCGTTTCGGTTTTTGCAGGTAATATTCCGGAAGACCAATTCATATTGCCCCTTATTATTATTACTTTAATGGTATTACTCTCCATTTTAGGTTTGCTCAGTGCACTGCGCAATCAACAAGATTTAATACCATATATAGGAACATACTTCCAGAAATGGTTCACTTTTATTAAATAACCACATTGAACACACCACTTAGTTTACAGTACATCACGCGACCAGCGCGCCAGGAAAATGCCCCTTTACTCCTATTGCTTCACGGTTATGGCAGTAATGAAGAAGATCTTTTTTCTTTTGCACCAGAGATCAGTGAAGATATTTTTATCGTTTCGGCACGTGCGCCTTATGAAATGCCGCCACAAGGCGCGGCTTGGTATGCGATCAATTTTGACGCTTCTGGCGGTAAATTCAGTGATACCGATCAAGCGAGAGAAAGTATGGTTAAAATCACGACTTTTTTAGAAGAATTAAAAGTCGCCTTTTCCATCAACCCTAATAATATGAACGTTCTCGGTTTTAGCCAGGGCGCAATTCTTTCCTACGGTTTGAGCCTTTCTCAGCCAGGATTGTTCCGCAATGTGGTAGCGATGAGTGGTTATATAAGTGAAGATCTAATTGCTGGAAGAGATGGATTAGAAGTCCGCTTTCGCGAAAGCGAGATCAAAACCAACTACTTCATTTCTCATGGAACGGTAGATCAAGTCATTCCTTATGAA
This sequence comes from Nonlabens sp., assembly GCF_047636915.1. Taxonomy (GTDB): domain Bacteria; phylum Bacteroidota; class Bacteroidia; order Flavobacteriales; family Flavobacteriaceae; genus Nonlabens. The sequence continues at coordinate 60,523 of NZ_JBLIGN010000007.1, forward strand.
TGGGCAAAAAATGCACCACAGATAATGGAAGAAATAGGTGCAGATTATGTTTTTAAAGATTACCCTATTGGACATGGCGTGGCCAGAGATAATTTTTATGATATGAAGGAGTGGCTGGAGAAGAGAGTTTTGAGTTAATTTTTTAGCACAATTATGCAGCTCCTTTCCTAAGAATGGGAAAGGTAGGCAAAATGAGCGGTAGCGAGTTTTGGTCGGAAAGGTTGAGAGGTGCTTTTAATTAGTAGAAATAGCCTGTAAAACATTAAATAAAAACCAAATGAACAATTCCATCAAATCACGTCAACAAATTCTGGACAAACTAGGGATTGTTTCTTTAAACGACATGCAGTTACAAGCGCATGACGCCATTACTAATTATAGAGATACCGTTATCATATCTCCTACTGGAACGGGTAAAACACTGGCGTTTCTATTGCCAGTTATTGAATTATTAAATCCAGAACTTAGAGAGGTTCAGGCTTTAATCCTAGTTCCTTCTCGAGAGCTAGCCATACAAATTGAGCAAGTAATTAGAGAAATGGGAACCGGCTACAAAGCAAATGCTATTTATGGCGGTCGCGCTGGAGCAAAAGACAAAGAAGACCTGCAACACACCCCTAGCATTCTAATAGGAACACCAGGCAGAATAGCTGACCATTTGCGCCGAGAATCTTTTGATCCTTCCTTTATTAAAACTCTAATTCTGGACGAATTTGATAAATCTCTAGAAACTGGCTTTGAGAAAGAAATGAAGGAAATCGTAGGAGCATTGCCTTATATAGGACGTAATATTCTAACATCAGCCACATTCAAGGCACAAGTCCCTTTATTTGTAGGATTGCAGAATCCGCAGGTGTTGAAATTTGAAAAAGAGACCGATAGTTTGCTGCAAATAAAAACTATGGCATCTGATTCTAAGAACCGATTTATTAATCTCGAGCAAATCATCGCTCGCACCGATAAAGGAAACGGAATCATCTTTTGTAATTTTAAAGATTCTATTGAAGAAGTAAGCGAGTTTCTTAAAAGTAGGAATATCGCTCATTCCGTTTTTTATGGCGGTCTCGAACAACGGGATCGCGAACGAGCGTTGATCAAATTTAGGAATGGTACACACCAGCTATTACTGGCAACAGATCTTGCCGCTCGTGGTATTGATGTGCCAGAATTAGATTTTATCATTCATTATGAACTTCCTTTTCACAAAGAAGAATTTACCCATAGAAATGGCCGCACGGCAAGAATGCACGCTAATGGAACGGCTTATATTTTGCACAATAAGAAACACAAACTTCCAGATTATTTAGGAGAAAGCACGCCTTTAGAATACACGGAGCGATTAAAAGTAACCCACCATCAAAAATGGGAAACACTTTTTATTTCTGGTGGTAGAAAAGATAAAATATCCAAAGGGGACATAGCTGGATTATTCTTTAAACAAGGGAACCTAGGTAAAGAGGAACTGGGAGAAATTGAATTGAAACAGGATTGTGCTTTTGTAGCGGTTCCTTTTGAAAAGGCTTATGACCTCGCCCAACAGCTCAATAATAGTAAAATTAAAAAACGTAAAGTGCGGATTTATAGGTTGGAGTAATCAAAAGTGAAGGTTAAATAAATGATAGAACGTTTCAATTTTGGAATGTAGCATATGGAATATGGAGCAGTTTTTTCTATGGAAATTATTTCAATTGATCCAAAGTTGCAAATTTTAATTCGTCTCCAGTTCTTTAAGAATTCTTGTAACCAACTCTTTTCTAATATAAAAAAGAGATCCAGCAACCTATATCAAATATCCTGCGATATAGTATAAAAACCTCGAGCTTTGATATAACGTAGGATTACCGCTTATTTTTTGCAGTAATAACATCTTATTTAGATGTACCATATATTTTTAAACTGCCACTTGACATTATCCATCTACCATTCATTTTTGACTTTTTTATGGATGGGTTCTTTCAACCCAAAAAGCAACTTAATTGTTGTGGAAAACAACTCTGAAATTGATTTGAAACCATTGGATTCTGTACGTGAAAATATTAAAGGTTTTGGGTTTTTGAGAATCATATGGACAGAGAACATATAGTATGGCTGGACTTTCATCAAGTGAAGAATATTAGGTCTTGGCAGACCATACCCTATACTGAAGAAATCAAACGAACAGAAGAATTTCCCGTAACATCTTGCACAACAATTACCAGACTGATAAAATAAAATGGTCCGACGAACTAAAACCTTTAAGCTTAATAGGCTCAGATGCAACAGAAATAAAATATGTATTTAAAACGAACTTTGGAATAGACAGAATGACCTATTTGAAGTATAAGGGTACCATTTTTTTAAACTTTAAGTAGTCATTTGATCAATAAAGGACGGCCTTACATTTTAAAGTAATTAATCGGTATTCTTATCAAAAAGCAACGCCTTAATAGTTTCCATACTTACTTTTTTATTTTGGTCCACTGTATAGCCCACTAATAGATCGCCCCAGCGGTAATTATCTGTAAATCTAGCGAGCACCCATTGGCCATTTATAAACTTGGTATCGGTGATTCTAAAACCCCTTCCTAGACTTTCGTAAGGAACCAGCGGATTTCCTCCTTGTTTGATATTGAGTTCCAACATCTCAAACTTAACCATATCCTCTATCTCAGAAGCATTTAGTCCAATATTGATTTCGTAGTCTTCTGACTCTGTATTTCTTTTTAATGAAAAAACAGAATCTTCAAAATCAGATTTTTCTTTAAAGGATAAAGCTTCTTTCCGATCTTGATCGGTTTCATACAATTTAGTTCTGAGGCCTTGAACTGTTTCTTCTAAATTTTTCTGGTATTTCCTTCCGTTGATATAGGTAATCAGTGCCACTAAAGCTGAAAAAATGAATAGATATAAATAAAAGCTCTTTCTCAATGGGATGTAATTTGAAGGTTATCATAAGCCAAGAACACATTTTCAGGAAGTATTTTTTCTACTTCGTCGTGAAAACCTAAATGATGGCTGATATGAGTAAAGTAAGTACGTTTAGGTCGCAATTCCCTTACTAAATCTAGTGCCTCTTCTAAGTTGAGATGTGTGGCATGAGTTTCCTTTCTCAACATATTTAAAATAAGAACATCTAAGTTTTTAAGTTTCTCCTTTTCGCTTTGAGCGATAGTCTTCACATCAGTCATATAAGCCACGTCTCCAATACGATAACCGTGAACAGGAATAAAGCCATGATCTGCAAGAACAGGTATAACCCATGTACCGTTTATTTCAAAAGGCTCGTTTTTAAACTCATGAACGTCTAAGGTAGCTACACCTGGATATTTATTTACCGTTGTAAAAATATAACTGAATCGTTCCTTAAGAGCTTTGTGAACCCTTGAAGTCATATAGCAGTGAAGATTTCCTTGACGGAAATAAAACGGTCGCAAGTCGTCTAATCCAGCAGTATGATCTGCATGTTCATGGGTAAAAAGAACCGCATCAATAGAAGAAACTTCCTGCATAAGCATCTGTTGACGGAAATCTGGGCCACAATCAATAATTAAACGCATGCCATTAACCTCTAACATGACGCTTACACGCAAACGTTTATCTTTTATATTATTACTCAAACACACTGGATGTGAGCTTCCTATAACTGGAACTCCTTGAGATGTACCCGTACCTAAAACCGTGATTTTTACTTCCATAATTGTTTCATAAAAGTATTGATATTTTTTCATTAAATTAGGGTTGTTTCCTACCTTTGTTCAAACAGTAAATTAGTTGTCATGGGTTTAAGCTTACCAGGAGATCACGATTTTGAATCAGTTCCATCCATAAAAAATAAAGTTCTTAGGATTAACTTGAACCGCAACATTTACGGAACCTTTGCCGAAATAGGCGCTGGACAAGAAACGGTAAGACAATTCTTTAGAGCTGGTGGTGCTTCTGGTACGATTGCAAAAGCGATGAGTGCTTATGATAAGGACTTCTCTGATTCTATTTACGGCACACAGGATGATGGTCGCTATGTTACAGAATCCAGATTAAAAAAAATGCTGGAACATGAATCCAATCTTATTGAGGCTCGTCTTTCTAGAGAAAAACATCCAGAAAAACTTTTCTTTACCTACGCAAATACGGTAGCTACTATCGATTTTGCAAAACGTTATTTAGGTCACGGTTGGATAGGGCTCAGATTTCAAGCATCTCCAGAAGAAGAATATTCAGAAATCATCCTACATGTGCGTTTTAAAGAACGGGATGCACGCTTACAACAAATGACATTAGGTATTCTAGGAACCAATCTAATCTATGGCGCTTTTTACAAGCACGATAATCCTAAAAAATTACTTGAATATCTATACGACCATATCGATAAAGATAAAATTGAAATCGATATGATCAATTTTTCTGGACCTCGTTTTGAAGAGGTAGATAATCGTTTGATGAGTTTGCAACTTCTGAAACTAGAAATGACTGAAGCTGTTATGTTCGGTCCTGACGGAAACAACATATTGAGCGCTCGCATTCTCTATAAGAAAAATGTTTTGGCACTTCGAGGTAGCTTTAGACCAGTGACTAAAGTAAACATGGATATGTTTCATACTGCGCGTCGCAGGTTCTTAAAATCTGGAACAGTCAAAGAAGAAAATGTAGAAACTATATTTGAAATTACACTCTCCAATTTACGATCTCATGGGGAGATAGATGAAGAAGATTTTATGCACAGAGCAGAATTGCTTTGCTCTTTAGGGCAAACAGTTATGATCTCTAACTTCAAGGAGTACTATAAATTAGTAGAATACTTTAATAACTACACTAAAGAACGTATCGGGCTAGTTATGGGTGTCAATAATCTAGTAGAGATTTTTGACACCAAATATTACACTCATTTAAGTGGTGGAATACTGGAAGCCTTTGGTAAACTGTTCTTTAAAGACTTGAGAGTATACCTATACCCAATGCTGGACCACAAAACTGGAGAGCTTACTACAAGCGAAAATTTAAAAGTACATCCACGCATGAAGGAGCTTTACAAATTCTTTAAATACAATGGGAAATTGAAAGACCTTGAAGATTATAATCCGGATATTCTTCATGTTTTCTCAAGAGAAGTATTGCGCATGATAGATGCAGGAGAAAACGGCTGGAAAGAAATGTTGCCCGAAGGAATTCCCGAATTAATGGAACAGGAAAATCTCTTCGGTTGCAACAATGAGCATGCTTCTAAGAAACATGCTATCTCTCCTATACAAAACTCGCGTTTATAGAATTTGAGCAGCGTGATCTTTGGTTTTTACCTTTTCAATCACATCAGTGATCAAACCATCCTCATCTATTACAAATGTGGTACGGTGGATCCCATCGTATTCTTTACCCATAAACTTTTTAGGTCCCCAAACTTGAAATGCGTTTAATAAAGTGTGGTCTTCATCTGCTAAAAGATCATAAGGAAGTTCGTACTTAGTTTGAAAGCTCTTCTGCTTTTTAGGACTATCTGCGCTAGCGCCTAATATTTCATAACCGCTGGCGCGTAAACGATCTATGTTATCTCTTAAATTACACGCCTCAGCAGTGCAACCTGGTGTACTTGCCTTTGGATAAAAAAACAAAACCAATTTCTTACCGGTGAAATCTGACAAAGAAACGGTTTGTTCGTCTTGATTAAGAACTGAAAATTCTGGAGCTTTATCTCCTACTTTTAATGAGGTCATATGGTATTTTTAAATGAATTAAATAAAATTGAATCAGACAAAGATACAGCAGCAAGATGCGGAGAAACAAAAGACTAACGACTCTATTATAATTAATTTAAAATCGTTGTTTTTTTAAAGCCTTTTACGATAACTATCATCATAAAAAGCGACCTTTAACTTGTGTATGGTTCTCTCATGCATATGGTTGCCACAAAGGTTTGTGTGTGTCATCTATCAGATATTAATTTTAAACCATAAAGATAAGAATGAACAAATCAGAAAAAGTTGCATTTATCATAAATAAACTGGAAGAGTTATATCCAGAGATCCCTATACCTCTAGATCATACAGATCCCTATACCTTATTAATCGCGGTTTTAATGAGTGCACAAAGTACTGATGTACGTGTCAATAAGATCACTCCACTCCTATTTGAGCGCGCAAATAATCCTTATGATATGGTAAAGTTGAGCGTAGAAGAAATACGTGAGATTATCAAACCTGTAGGTCTTTCTCCTATGAAAGCTAAAGGAATCCATGGACTTTCCCAAATACTTATTGATAAACACAAAGGTATAGTTCCTAGAACCTATGAAGAGCTAGAAGAATTTCCAGCAGTGGGACACAAAACTGCTGCCGTAGTTATGGCACAATCTTTTGGCATTCCTACTTTTCCTGTAGACACCCATATTCACAGATTGATGTACCGCTGGAACCTCACTAATGGTAAAAACGTAGTTCAAACAGAAAGAGATGCTAAAAGATTGTTTCCAGAAGAAACATGGAACGATTTGCATCTTCAAATTATCTGGTATGGTCGGGAATACAGCCCAGCTCGAGGTTGGGATATGGAGACAGATATCATTACAAAAACGGTCGGAAGAAAGACTGTTTTAGATGCCTATTATAAAAAGCTAAAGAAGTGATTTTTCTTAATTAACTTTAAAATAGATTCAGCACATCAAAGAAAAATTGTGGTACAAAAGTTCCTGTCCCTAAAGCTTCTGTGCTTGAAATATATGGAAGGACATTTTTTAAAAACTGAGGGTGAAATTAAATCAACAGCTTCTGGATTACATCTCATACTTTTCTATAACAAAAAAGATCCAGAATCAAACCTCTTAGATCTGGAGCTTCCACTTAGAAAAGAAAAAGTGCTCTCATCCTCTACCGCTAATATGCGCCCCTTTCTTCGCAACCGCGGATGCTGATCTATATGGGTAGTGAGCATGGCTTTCGTAAAATTTGTTACATACAATGAAGGAAGATGTATTGTGTTTTTAATGCTAGAAAGACTATTCGTGAAGCCTAGCTATCATTTTACATCATTACATGTTCCTGCCAAATGGTTCGATATACATACAAATCTTTATTTCAGCTCATATCTAGATAAGAGTTTTATATTCCTTTGTGATTTTAATATAGATCTTATTATCATCTTGATGTACTCTACAATCCCCTGTTTTTAAAAAAGTAATCCTCATGAGTTGGGTGCATCAACCCCATAAAACTTCCTCCCCAGATTTAACATGCCAACTTGAATAGTCGGCATGTTAAATCTCAATAGTTTTTTAACTTCCAATTCAAAAGCTCCTCGCCTATTCTTAGGCAAGGAGCTTTTACCTTTTGATATCTATTCAACTCTTTTGCTCAATCCCAGATAATTTGTTAAAACAAATTACAGTTATATCATCATTTTTAAATACCGCTTCAACCACTACTGATTATGTCATAATAAAGGCTGCGAGGCCTATTTATCCAGTGCATTCCTCTAGTGAAAAAGCGCGATAGATGCAAGCTTTTTAGAAGAGGAGCTTTTAAATATCGATTTATAAAAGTGCTTTAGTTGCAATAAGGAATATTAAAAATTGGATGTTTTTTATATCTAAAATCGCAGAGGTGTTTTATTCATTCGATACATTAAAAACTTGTTTAAGAGAAACTTTATCCATCTCTCCTTTCTTGATACCAAGTATGCATTACATTTACTTTAAATATCATCAGCATCACAAGTAAACCTCAAAAAACCATCAATATCCTCCTCCTTATTGTTGCTGGAGAAGCAAATTTTATACTTCCCTTTGTATTGGCTCGTATTTTTAGACCCACTGTTCTCGATGTTTTTAACCTCACAAATTTAGAACTAGGAACCTGCTTTTCCATTTATGGTATTGTTGCTTTTATATCCTATTTTATGGGTGGTGGTCTAGCAGATAAATATCAGCCACGTTATTTGATGGCTATTTCTTTGTTTCTAACATCCTTAGGTGGATTATATATGGCAACTTATCCATCTTATTTTGGATTGAGCATTCTGTATGGCTATTGGGGTTTCACTACCATTTTTCTATTCTGGGCAGCGATGATCAAAGCCACTAGAGTCTGGGGTGGGCCACTCAAACAAGGTATTGCCTTTGGACTTTTAGACGGAGGCCGCGGTTTAGTTTCCTTTGCATTTGGGTGGCTAGGGATTTTTATATTCTCTTTGTTTCTGATAGAAGAAATAGAGGTTGCTACAGGGATGCAACGCAAAGTTGCCTATGGGTATGTTGTTTTAATTTGCTCTGCAATAATCGCTATTATTGGTGTTTTATTAATTTTTTTGGTAAAAGAGGATCCATCTGTGGAAACGACTTCAGAGAAAATAACGACAAATCAACTGTTTAAAAACTATATTAAGGTTATAAAAATTCCATCTGTATGGTTGTTAATGGTCATTATACTTTGTGCTTACACAGGTTACAAAATTACTGATATATACTCTCAGTATGCTAATGAAGTCATGGGGTATGACCAGCGAGACGCTGCAGCGATAGGAAGCAATCTTTTAGGAATACGTATTATAATAGGTATAGCTATAGGATTTCTGGCAGATAAGACTCGTTCCTCCTTTATGATGATGATAAGCTTTGCAATCACCATTTTGGGAGCATTTCTATTTGCATCGGGTCTTATAGATCCAGATACTACCCTACTGTTTTGGTTCACAATTATTACAGTTGCGACAGGAGTTTATGCCTTTAGGACTTTGTACTTCTCTGCCATTCAAGAAGGGAAGATTTCACTAGCTGTAACGGGAACGGCTGTTGGCTTGATTTCTTTAATTGGGTATACCCCAGATATTTTTATGGGTCCAGTGATAGGGGTTTTATTAGATAATTCCCCAGGAGAGCAAGGTTTTCAAGAAGTGTTTTTTATGCTAGCCATTGTTTCTATTTTCGGTTGGATCGCTTCCTATGTATTTCATCATATCAGCACTAAAAAACATAATATTTAGATAGATGCGTCTTCCGATTTTTGATTTTTATAGAAATTTATCCTAAGCCAGCTCGGGGCGAAAGCGGAAACAAAAAAAGCAACCTTTTCAGATTGCTTTTATAAAATCAAAATAACTATTTTTTATCGCGGATTCAAAACTAGATCTACCCTTGCTAAAAGATCTTCATAATGGTAGCGGTTTACTACACTAGAAGTAGTATTTCTCTTAGTGCGTAAAGTAGGTAGTAGCGCCTTGAATTCGCCTCGCACCAATGCTTTTACATCACTTTGACCGATGTCGTAACTGCTGCGTCCAGGAACTTCTGTCATGAGGTATTCCATGCGTTCCACATAAGCTCTCTGAAGGTTTCTCTTATAAATATCTACTTTAGAATTGGTAAATACGGCTTTTCTTATATCTTGTAACATATTTAAAGCCGAGTAATAATCCGTGTCAACCGTTTCTGAATTGATCAATCTACCGATGCGATTGTGACTTAACAAGCCATTCAAATGCCTTACTTGAACCGACCTCAGCACATCAAAATATCCATCTGGATTTATGTTTTGAAGGATTTGCTTATCAACCAGCCACAAAGGAGTTTCAAAAACATTATTTTGGATCCATTCTATCGACTCTTTTTGTGTTTTCTTATCAACACTACGGTAAATAGTTCCTGCTTGCGTAGGTTTCTTGAGATCTTCATAAACACCGCCTACATTAGTAACAACATGTCCTACATATCTAGAATAAACACCTAAAAGCTCTCCATAAAGCTCTTGTAGATCGTCGTAATTA
>NZ_JBLIGN010000008.1:0-66116 GCF_047636915.1 Nonlabens sp.
TTTAACTCCAGTACTGTAATTTTCCCTGTTTCTAGTACCATAGAAGATCCGTTATCATTAAAAAGTGACGTCAGCGGTATGTTAGGTACACTAGGGTCAAAACTCACTTTAGGCGCTTTTAATCTCACTGTTGATTATACTTTTGGTGCTTTTGACACCGCAAGTGCCTCCATATTTTTTAGGATTTAAGTTTAAAATCTTATGTATCCTTTTTAAGACCTTAACAACTATAGTTTTAAGGCGATTTCATCACAAATTATAGTCATTTTGTCTATTTTTGCTTGAAGCCATTTGTGGCTACAGATTATACTAAAAATTAAAATTATATAACATGAAAGTTACCGTAGTAGGAGCAGGCGCTGTAGGCGCTAGTTGTGCAGAGTATATTGCAATAAAGAACTTTGCAAGCGAAGTAGTCTTATTAGACATCAAAGAAGGTTTTGCCGAAGGCAAAGCAATGGATTTGATGCAAACCGCATCTTTAAACGGTTTTGACACTAAAATTACAGGAGCAACAAACGATTACTCGAAAACTGCTGGTAGCGATATCGCCGTTATTACATCTGGAATACCGCGCAAGCCAGGAATGACTCGTGAAGAGCTAATAGGTATCAATGCTGGTATTGTGAAGTCAGTAGCAACAAGCTTGGTAGAACACTCGCCTAACGTCATCCTTATTGTAGTATCTAATCCAATGGACACGATGACTTACCTTACTCATAAGGTAACGGGTCTTCCTAAAAACCGCATTATAGGAATGGGTGGTGCTTTAGACAGTGCTCGTTTCAAGTACCGTCTCGCCGAAGCCCTCGACGCTCCTATCTCAGATGTAGATGGAATGGTTATAGGTGGTCATTCGGATAAAGGAATGGTGCCGTTAACACGTCTCGCAACTCGCAACTCTGTTCCAGTAAGTGAATTTATATCAGAAGATAGATTGGATCAAGTACTTCAAGATACTAAAGTAGGTGGAGCAACACTTACTGGTTTATTAGGAACAAGCGCCTGGTATGCTCCAGGAGCAGCTGTATCTGGAATAGTACAAGCGATTGCCTGTGACCAGAAGAAAATTTTTCCATGTAGTGTTTTGCTAGACGGCGAATACGGGCTTTCAGATCTTTGTATTGGTGTGCCAGTCGTGTTGGGTAGAAATGGTATAGAGCGAATTGTTGAAATCAATCTTACTGATGCAGAAAAAAATGCAATGCAAGCAAGTGCAGAAGGTGTGAAAGCAACTAATGCTCTGATTTAGAAAATTAAATATGTATTTAAAACCGTCACTGTTATGCTCTGACGGTTTTTTTATATGTTTTTTTTATTTAGGTATTCAGATGTGTTGAGGTATGGTTGTTATTCCTCTTTCGCGAAAGCGGAACCCCTATCCATTAATCCCATTACTACAGACTCTTTTGAAGTGTTATAGCGCTATGGAAACTTCTTTCTTTTTAATCAAAAGCTCTTAAGGATATACTGCGTTTATTCTTTATATTTGGCTCGTGAAATTTAAATGGTACATCGGCGCATTGATCGCCATGATCTCTTATTTTGTTGTAGAGCAACAACGCACAGATGTGCCTAATCAAGAAATTGTCTTTACTTTTTCACAAGTGGATGGTGCTGTGGAGTACCAGAAAGCGCTGGCGAGTATTAAAGAGCAATTGTTGCGTATAGGCGCAGAAAATGTAGCTGTTACAAAAGCTTCAAAAGGTTCCTTAAGGGTAACTTATTACAGTTCCCTCGATTTACAAAACGTAAAAAATCATTTATTTATTTCTGGTGAAGAGGATGTTTTTGCAACTTCCCTAAAGCTTAAAAGTAGCAGTAACGGATTTCCGATTGAGGATACCTTAGTAAATTATCAGATTGATATCTATGAGATAAGTAAAGACGTGACTTCTGGAATGGAACATGAGGGCAGCTGTTATTTTGAGCTGAAGCAAGATTACAGTCGCGGTTCACAAGTTCATTTTTCTGTTTTAACGCCAGTTTCCTCTTTCTTAAGCTGTCATTCAGTAATCGTTGCTCAAAAAGTAAGTGGTCGAGTAGTGTTCACTTTCAATACTTTTTCTTTTAAAATACCTGAAGTACGTGCTGGACCTTTCTCCTAGGTCTAAGGGAACAGTTTTCTTATCAAAATCTAAGGGTATTTAACTTCTTTTAAATATAACAGAATGCTGTTGCCACTCCAAGGGTATTATTCTAATTATTTATGTGCAAATGAATTGCCCATATAAAAGGTAAATCTCATATTTGCCGACGTTTAATTTTAACTTTTAAAACAATAAAATCATGCAAAATAAAGGACTGATCCGTTTTTTCGCGATCATTTTTGCACTAGCTAGTATCTACCAGCTTACTTACACATTCATCACCAATAAAGTAGAAGGTGATGCAGATACTTATGCCAATTCAATAATAATTGAAGATGTAGAAAATGCAGCTTCATTAAGAAGCGTTGCTCAAGAAAAATATTTAGACTCTGTTGCATCTAAGGAGGTATGGGGTGGCTTTACCAACTATGCTGAGGCTAAAGATCAAGAGCTTAAAAAAGGTCTTGATCTCAAGGGAGGTATCAATGTTATTCTTCAGGTTTCCGTGCGGGATCTTTTGTCCGGAATGGCAGATGGCTCCACCGATCCGACTTTCAACGCAGCTTTAGATGCTGCTGACGAGAGAGTGAAAGATGGTCAGGATGACTATTTTAATTACTTTATTGAAGAATTTACTAGCATTGAAGGATCTGAACTAGCTTCTGCTGATATTTTCGCCAATCAAGAAATGAATACTAGAGGTATTAAATTTGATATGAACAACGCCGAAGTTGAACCTATCTTAAGAGAAGAGCTTAAAGATTACATGACTAGTGCTTTTGATGTATTGAGAAAGCGTATCGATAAATTTGGTACTTCTCAACCTAACTTGCAGCAGTTGGGAACTTCTGGTCGTATTCTTATTGAATTGCCAGGAGAAACTGATGTAAAACGCATCAAGGATATCCTTACTAAAGCAGCACAGTTAGAATTTTGGCATGTCTATAAATCTCAAGATATATCTTCCTATCTTTCTGAAGCAAACACCTATTGGGCACAAAAGTTAGCGGCTGAGAAAGAAGTTGCAACAGACAATGTAGTGATGGATGAAGTTGCTGCTCAAACCATAGTGGCAAATGACACTACAGAAGCTGGTCTTGGTGATTTATTAAATCAAGATGACTCCAATGAAGCAACTGCTGACGTTGCTGCGGTTGAAAACTTTGACAGCAACCCTATTTTTGGCAGAGTGCAGCCTATAGCTGGTGCTGGTGGGTTAATGACTTTTAAAGTAAGTGATAAAGATTTAATTGATTCTTATTTAAACGATCCTCAAACTAGAGGGAAGTTAACGTCACAACAACGTAATGCAAAGTTTGCTTGGAGCTTGCCAGTTCTGGATCCAACATTAGGATACGAAGTTATTGAGCTCTATGCACTTAAAGGGAATGCTCAAAACGAAGCACCACTTTCTGGTGGAGTCATAACCGATGCAAGTCAGCAATATGGTAATACGGGGCTTCCTGTGGTGAGTATGTCTATGAACGGTGAAGGTTCTAAAATATGGGAAGACATGACCGGTGAAGCGTATCAAAACCAGTCACAAGTATCTGTAGTATTGGACAATACTGTTTACAGTGCGCCTAATGTAACAAGTGGTCCTATTTCTGGTGGGCAAACACAGATTTCTGGAAACTTCTCTATTGATGAAGCGAAAGATCTGGCAACAGTTTTAAGAGCGGGTAAATTGCCTGCAAAGGCAGAGATTATTCAGAGTGACGTGATTGGGCCATCTTTAGGTCAGGAAGCTATTGACAGTGGGCTGTGGTCATTTGGTATTGCACTCCTTTTTGTATTGATCTGGATGATTTTTTATTATGGTCGTGCAGGCGTATATGCAGATGTTGCACTTCTTGTTAACTTGTTATTTATATTCGGTGCACTGGCATCGCTCAAAGCAGTTCTTACCTTACCTGGTATCGCCGGTATTGTATTAACAATAGGTATATCGGTAGATGCCAACGTACTTATATTTGAAAGGATTCGTGAAGAACTGGCAAAGGGTAAATCTCAAGCAGATAGTATTAAAGACGGATTTAATAATGCGTTGAGTTCTATTCTAGATGCAAACGTAACGACCTTCTTAACAGCAGTTATTCTTTACATATTTGGAACAGGTCCTATTCAAGGCTTTGCAACGACCTTAATGATAGGTATACTTACTTCTTTGTTTACAGCCATATTTATTACTAGATTATTTGTAGACGGTTATGTGAATAATGGTAAAGTAATTGCTTTTTCTACGGCAATAACTAAGAAGTGGTTTAGAAATGTGAATGTTGATTTCTTAAAGAAGAGAAAAGTCGCTTATGTTATTTCTGCCATTTTGATCGCAGGAAGTTTAGCTTCTTTAGCAACAAATAAACTGAATTTAGGTATTGATTTTACAGGAGGTCGCACGGTAATTGTAGGGTTTGCTCAGGATGTGAGTGCTACTGAAATCACGAAGCAACTTAGTGCAGACGATATCTTCGGTAGTGCAGAAGCAAAAACCTATGGATCTGATAATCAATTAAAAATTAGTACCAAGTATGGTATTGATAGAGATGACAGTGAAGTAAGTCAAGAGATTGAAGATAAACTGTATCAAGTATTGAAGCCTTACCTTCCAGAAGGAATGGATCAATTAGAATTTGCCGATGTAAGTAATGAAGATAAGCAATATGGTCTTAGATCTTCTTTTCAAGTAGGAGCGACGATTGCTGATGATATTCTGACAGGTTCCCTTTATGCTATTTTAGGATCGTTAATAGTTGTATTTCTATATATCCTAATTCGTTTCCGCAAGTGGCAATTCTCATTAGGAGCTGTTGCAGCTGTTTTTCACGATGTTATTATTGTGTTAGGTGCTTTCTCATTATTGTATAAAGTATTGCCATTCAACATGGAAATAGACCAAGCATTTATTGCAGCAATTTTAACCGTAATTGGTTATTCTTTGAACGATACGGTGGTTGTATTTGATAGAATCCGTGAATTTATAAATGAGCGTACAAATTGGGATTTTCCAAGAACGGTGAATGGAGCAATAAGCAGCACTATTTCACGTACTTTAAATACTTCTTTAACCACGTTGATCGTATTACTTTCGATATTTATCTTAGGTGGAGAGTCCATTCAAGGATTTATGCTTGCGTTGATTATAGGTGTTATAGTCGGTACTTATTCTTCTGTATTTATTGCCACTCCAGTAATGTATGATACCATGAATAAATCAAAAGGTAAATTAATGCCAAAAGAGCTTAAAGACCCTAAAACAGAAAAAGAAGTTTAATTACATTTTTTTTACTAAATTTAAAGCCGCTTGAAGTTTCAAGTGGCTTTTTTTGTGCTATAAAACCCTTAAAAGCTTCTTTTCACCTAAAAACCCAACTTATTTTGATAAATGGTTAATAGTAAATGCAAAATCTTAATAATGAGTTAATGAATTTCATTATTTTGCAAGTAGTTATAATCCTATCTAAAAAAAGCAAAAAAACTATTTTATGAAAAATTTTATCCTTTGCTGTATAAGCATACTCTTTTTTACAGCCTTTGCCTCAGCTCAAGAATTTGCGATGACAGATGGAAGCTTCACGACTTGTACTGGTAGCTTTACCGATTCTGGCGGTCTGACAGGTAATTATACCAACGGGGAAGACTCCATTATTACCTTCTGTTCACCATTTGCAACAGATGATATGCAGGTTACATTTAATTCCTTTGCTTTGGCGTCTGGAGAGTTTCTATTCGTTTATGATGGTGATGATGTCACTGCGCCTCTAATAGGAGTGTATTTAGGAATGAATTCACCAGGTTTCATTCTTGCCAGTGCTGCAAATACATCAGGTTGTATCACTTTTAGGTTCAGATCTGATTCTACAAATGTAAGTGCCGGTTGGGAAGCAACGATAGCATGTTTCGATAACTGTCAGTCCATTGCTTCTTCAGTAGTTTCTGTTCCAGCTCCAGATACTGATAATGTGATTAGAATATGTCAAGGGGAAACAATAAACTTTACGGGAAGTGCAAACTTTAGTAATGATAGTACAGGTGCTACTTATGAATTTGTTCTTTCTGATGGAACCGTGGTTAGCGGATTTACGGCTTCAGAAACCTATGCTGGTCCAGGAATTTATAGAGTTGACTTCGTAGCTACAGATCCTACTGGTTGCAGAGATAGATCTATAGGTGAATCAAGTGATGTAGTGATTCAGGTTTCTACCACGCCAGACTTTACAGGAACGCAAGCAGCAGATACTTCCATTTGTTTTGGAGAATCTACAGATATTACAGGCTTAGTTGAAACAACAGAATTCTTTGCAAATGTTGCACCACCGATAACAGGGCAGACGTTCCTTCCAGATGGAAGTGGGGTTGCTTATCAAACTTGTATTGATGTTTCTGGTTTTAATGTGGGTACAACGTTTCAAAGCGCGTCGGACTTAATAAGCGTTTTTATAAATATGGAACACTCTTATATGGGTGATCTTGATATCACACTTACCGCACCAGACGGATCACAAGTTAACTTCCTAGACTATCCTAATTCTGGTGGAGGAAGGTTTTTAGGACAAGCACTCGATGACAATACAAATACTCCTGGTGTCGGTGAGACTTATACTTTTACAGAAGGAGGAGCCGCTACGGCAACTCTAGATGGTTCTACCGCAGCAGTTGGTTTTGGAGCGATTATGCCTCCTGTAGATTATTTGCCGGAAGATCCATTTTCTAATTTTATAGGTACGCCTCTTAATGGATTGTGGTGTCTTGATATCGTAGATAATTTAGGAATAGATAACGGTTATATATTTGAATGGGGAATTAATTTTAACCCAGCTATCATTCCTACAGCTGGAAGTTACGAGCCAGGAGAAGTCTCTGAAATGTGGGAAGCAAATGCTGATATAACGGCTACTAATGCAAATGTTATTACTGTTACTCCAACAGTAGCTGGTCAAAACTGCTATAATTTTAGTTTTACAGACAGTTTTGGTTGTACCTATATAGAAACCGTATGTGTAAACGTAGCTCCAGAAGTGCTTATAGCTGTACCTAACGATATTATCGCCTGTCAAGCTACAGGTAACGCTACGGTCGATTTAACATCTAGAGATTCTCAAATTTTAGATCTTTTAAATCCAGCCTTATACGACTTGACCTTCTTTAACTCTATGGTAGACGCAACTGATGCTACTAGTCCTATTGCAGCTCCGGCTGCATATAATGTTGTTGTAGACGAGACTGTTTTTGTAAGAGTGCAAGAAAGAGCTACAGGTTGTTTTAATGTGGTAGCTCTAAATGTGTTTTATAGTACAGCAGCGTATACGGCTGTTTTAGACCTAGAAGCTTGTGATGACTATGACAATATTGATGGGATGGAGATTTTTGATCTTACTTCTCAAGATGCTGGTATTTTAGGGTCACAGTCTGCTACAGAGTTTTCAGTAAGTTATTTTCTTACACAGTTAGATGCAGATGCTAATATAAATCCAATTGTGACTCCTGCAGTTTTTGAATCTATCGGGGAAACTATTTTTGCAAGAGTCTCCAATAGTCAAGACCCAGATTGTTTTGCCACAGGAACCTTTGATGTTATTGTTAACGCACCGCCAGCCATAGCATTTGGCGATGATTTTTTTGAATGTCAACCTGCAGGAGCAGCCACTATCGATTTAACTTCTAGAAATACACAAATTCTCAATGGATTAAATGCCACTCTTTATACAGTGACGCAATATAATTCTAGGGCAGATGCTGAAGCAGATTTAAGTCAGGTACTTACACCAGAAGCTTATGATGTTACGGCAGATGAGATTGTTTTTATCAGAGTACAAGAAATAGCTACTGGATGTTATAATATCGTAGAAGTAAACGTGTCTTATGCAACATCAGCTTATAATATGGTTGCAGACATCCAAGTTTGTGATGATACTGTTAACGTTGATGGAATAGAGATTTTTGATCTTACTTCTCAAAATGCTGCTATTTTAGGATCACAGTCCGAAGCTGAATTTACAGTAAGTCATTTCCTTACTCAGGCAGATGCAGATGCTAATATAAATGAAATTATAAACCCTGATGTTTTCGAATCAATGGGAGAAACTATTTACGTAAGAGTTTCAAATATCCAATATGCATATTGTTTTTCAACTGGAACTTATGAAGTTGTGGTTAATGCATCTCCATCTATAGGAATAGCTCCTGATGTTACAGAATGTGATCAATCTCCTATCGATGGCGCTACCGCCTTTGATTTTTCTATAAACGATACAGATGTGTTAAACGGTCAGTCTGCCTCAGCTTTTGGCGTTTCATACCACACAACACAGTCAGATGCAGATTCTGGCTCAAGTTCGATATCTGCTTCGTCTACTGTTTCAGGAGGTGTTATTTATGCTAGAATAGTAGATAATGCAACAGGATGTTATAACACATCTACGTTTAACTTTATAGTAGAGACTTGTGAAGTACTAGTGCCAGAAGGTTTTTCTCCTAATAATGACACTATCAACGATACTTTTTCCATTCCTGGAATTGACCAATTTGCAAACTTTGAATTGAAAATTTTCAATAGACTAGGTGCTGTAGTTTATGAAACAAGGGCAAGTAACTATGTAGAGTTTGCTGGTATTCCTAATACCGGTCTTAATTCTGGAGACGGTTTATTGCCTACTGGTACTTATTTCT
The DNA here is from genome assembly GCF_047636915.1 of Nonlabens sp. GTDB lineage: Bacteria > Bacteroidota > Bacteroidia > Flavobacteriales > Flavobacteriaceae > Nonlabens. Next base: position 8,760 of record NZ_JBLIGN010000008.1, read on the forward strand.
ATAGTATCAAGTTTAATGATGCAAATAAAAAAGACGTTGCGAGCTGGGTTTATATAAATTACTAAATAAACGAGTGCACCTACTGCTTTCGAGAAAGCAGTAGGTGCATCAACATCATTTCATAAAAAAATGCCTCTCCATACGAGAGGCATTTTATTTTTTAGGATGGAATAAGGATAATTATAGAAACGGAGTACCATTATTGTAGTATTCATACGATGTATAAAACCCGTTTTTTTTGAGTCTATTTGTTATCATGAAATAGAGACCTATGTATAGAAGGACATTGAGGTTATCAAGCTAAGGTTACATTCAGCGCAAAAGAAAGCTACAATCGAATGCTCAAGGAACATGGCTTTTTGGTTTTTGAGGCTTTCTTTTTTTTTATGTCTAAAGATTTAAACTAAAAAAGAATTAAATTCTTCACATTACGATTAAAAATTAATGGAGTAATAGACTCTGATTTATTTATTTAATATTTTCCAGTCGATAAGATCATTCTCTTTAAGGCCCCATTTATTTGCCATACCAGCCTTTACTTCGAGTACATATTGAGATGCACCTTTACTTTCTAGTAGCGTTTCATCTTTGGGTTGTGCATCTAAGGAGTAGCTGTCTACGCGTTTATCGGTAGTGATGTAAATAATGTCCAGAGGTACTTCCGTGTTTTTCATATAAAAAAACCTGGGTGTAGCTTCTTCAAATACAAAAAGCATTCCTTGGTCTTCTGTAAGTTCTTCTCGATACATCATGCCTAGTTGTATGGAATAGTCTGTATCAGCAAGTTTGATCTGGAGTTGCTTCAAAGTATCCTGACTTTGATTGATTAGATATAAAGAGGCTTCATTTTCAAAAGACCAGTCCCGAGATTTCATTTCCTCTTTATGATTAGGTTTACAGCTACACAATAGGTACCCTATTGCCAGCGAAACCAAAAATATACTACGCACTTGTATTCGTTTTAAACATCCCATCTGGACGAAACATAAGGAACAAGCCTATTAAAATAAAAGGGACGCTCAATAATTGTCCGGTGTTAAAATGAATGCCTATAAGTTCAAAACCATCAGTTGAGGTTTGTGCTTCTTTGATATTCTCGATCAATAGTCTTATCGTAAAAAGAAGTACAAAAAACAGTCCTACTAGGTAGCCCGGCTTATTGCGTTTATCTGTTTTCCAATACGTGAGGTATAATATCACAAACACCCCTATATAACAGATCGCTTCATAAAGTTGTGCAGGGTGCTTGTAAGGAATGCCCGCAAGTAATTCTGCATATTGAGGATCGTTAACTAGTGCATTGATAGCCTTGTCAGGGTCTGTAATACCTGTTTGTTGTAGAGCAGCTCTGACATTATCATCGCTCAAGTCGCGTACAAATTTAAATCCAGCAAAAAAATCTCCACTGGATTTACCGTTTATCTCACTATTTATAAGATTTCCCAATCTTACGAAAGTTCCACCTATGGCACTAGGTATAACGATGCGGTCTAACATCCATAAATAGTCGCCTTTGAGATGTTTACGGCTATAAAAGAACATAGAGAGTATAACTCCTATTGCAGCACCATGACTTGCCATACCTGCAAAACCTGTCCATTCAAATGGATCTGTCCTAAAAGGAAGGAAAACTCGCAATGGATTTGAAAAGAATGTAGATGGCTCATAAAACAAATAATGACCTATTCTGGCTCCTAAAAGAATTCCTATCACCGTGTACATAAATAAAGGATCTAGTTTTTCTATGCTTACATGATCTCTTTTAAAGATCGGTTTCAAAAGGTACCATCCGATAATAAAAGCAACAACGTAAGAAAGGCTGTAAAAATGAAGAGTAAAAAAGCCTAAATCAAGCCCTTCTAATGGGTTCCAGATCACTTTAAGTGAAAACATATATGATAATTTTGATAGGCTGCTAAATTACTGTTTATCGCTTAAATTATCGAGTAGATAACAAGGCAATTATTTCCATTTGATATTGCAACCTATACTGGGCTTTTGCGGTGCTGGAACTTGCTTATTCCCCAACAATGCATCCATAGATTCTCGCAGAGACCTTCCTGTAAGAGGTATTCCGTTGCCAGGTCTTGAATCATCGAGTTGTCCTCTGTAAACCAATTGTAAACTTGCGTCAAATAAATAAAGATCTGGGGTGCAGGCCGCGTCGTAAGCTTTTGCTACTTCTTGCGTGGCGTCATATAAATAAGGAAAAGGATAGTCATGATCACCTGCATTTTGCCTCATGAACTCAGGTCCATCTTGTGGATAATTCACGGCATCATTACTAGAGATAGCAATGAAATGGAATCCAGTCACACGGTAATCATTAGCTACTCTTACCAACTCTTTGTTTATATGAAGTACAAACGGACAGTGATTGCATATGAACATCACCACAGTTCCTTTTGAGCCTTTGAGTTCGTTGAGACACCGCATTTGGCTACTTACGGTATCTAATAAAGTGAAATCAGGAGCTTTTGTTCCTAGTGGCAACATGGTAGAAGGAGTTAAGGACATAATGTTTTCTTTATAAGTAGTAAAGGTATGTGATTTGTTACGCTTTCGCGAAAGCGGGAGCACTATCATTTTCTTTTTAAGCAATAAAAGAAGCATTTTTTAAGAGCTCCTAAGCTTGCTAATGTTTTTTTAAAGCTTATGAGAATTGGTATTAGTTTCTTAACTTTAAAATAAAACAGTATGAAAGAGGGATACGATACGCTTTCAACAGCAATAGCAGCTTTACAAAACGAGGGCTACAACATCAATTTTGACCTAGTAGAAGATGGGGTGCATTCTAAGGACTTGAAAATGCAATGGAAAGCTGGCGAAATTGAAGTGGTGAAGTTTTACCGATTTGAGGGTATGAGTAGTGCAGGCGATAATTCTATTCTTTATGTTTTAGAATGTAAAACAGGAGAAAAAGGATTGCTAGTAAACGCCTATGGAGCAGATCAATATATTTCTCCTATAATGATTCAAAAACTGAAGATGAAATAGATGGATATCTCTTGGAAGGATTTTGAGAACATAGATATGCGAGTAGGTACGGTTTTAACGGTGGATAATTTTCCGGAAGCCAGAAACCCGGCTTACCAGCTCCAAATAGATTTCGGCCCTTTAGGAATTAAAAGAACCAGTGCTCAAATCACTATACGATACGATAAAAAAGAACTTGTAGGCAAACAAGTCATCGCAGTAGTGAATTTTCCTAAAAAGCAGATCGCCAACTTTATGAGCGAATGCTTGGTGTTGGGAATAGTAGGTGAGGACAAAGCTGTTATTCTTTTACAACCAGACGCAAATGCAAAGAATGGAGATCGAGTAGGATGAACTCGAATTTGAATTTGAACCCGAACTTGAATTTGAACTTGAACTTGAAAAAGATCTGTTGTTTTCGTATTCTTTTGGGTTGGGGAATGTAAACTAGGAAGTTCCTTGAACTTGAACTTCCAAAACGAATTACTTTTCAAATGCTGGGCGAGCACTGAATATATTTCAGCACTGGCTTAGTAGAGAAGGAATGTTTATCAAAGAAGATTCAAATCTTTAGTGTATTTTTTATCTAATCACCTAATCTTACATTTCTTTAGCAAAGAAAATAGCATTCATCAATAACTTATTTGTTCCATACCAGAAAGCTCTAAATTGGGTGTTATCAGTAAAACCAATTACATCTCCACGCCCATAGTTATTATGTTGAAAAGCAACCGTACTTTTCAATGCCTCTAAGTTAATATCAGAGATATAACCACTCATTAATGGGCTGCTTGTGTATTTGATAGGGTTGCGGTAGCTGTCTTTGTGTGGTTCTATAAATAGCGTTGTGTTTCTAAACATCGGCAGTTGGTCATCTTTAAAACCAAAAGCAATGGGATGTGAACGGTCCAGCTTAGTTTCAAAAATGGCGCCACCTATTCTTTGAGCACCACTGTGTTCGCTGCGTTGTTCAAAAGTGATATCAATTGCAGGGTTTTCTGTTTTTTTGAAGCTAAGCGGTAATAATTTTGCATCGCTCATCCATGTTAAAGCACTGCGGTAGCCTATTAAAGTACCACCAGCACGAGTCCATTCTTTAAGCTGATCGATGACTTCGTTTTCTGGACTTCCATAAGTAGCAGGTACAATAATCGTATTGTAACGAGATAAATCCTTACGGTTAATATCTTGAAGGTCAACTTTAGTAATAGGAATATCATAACGCCGGTCCATCAAATGCCAGATCTCACCGGCATCAGAAGGGTTGATTCCTTCACCTACTAACAAGGCGATTTTAGGTTGGGTAAGGGCTCTGAATTGACGTGACCCTAAATCAATTCCTTCGGTGAGCCCTGTTGGGACTCCGATAAAATCAACTTTAGCATCAGTCGAAATATCCCCGAGAACATCACGCAATTCGGAGGTGCTCATTTTTTGATTCTGAACAGGGATGAGTATGGTACCGTAATCATATTGTTTACCGTCTAGGGAAAATGGCTTCATAGCTACTTTAGCTCTGATATTCTTTGATAACAATTTATTTAAAGCTTTAGGTGTGTAGTATTCATTCCAAGGCATCAGATAGGCGTAGTCAGAAATTTCTATTTTACCAATTTCACTTTTTTCTTCTAAGGGAATCGATTCACCCCAACGAGCATCTTCATCATAATCCATATCAAAAGCGAGCGGGAACGTCCAAGCACTGATGTCATAAAATAAACTGTCTTGAAAAGCCGTTCTTCTTTCAAACATTGCGTTGATCAAACGGGAATTCTTCTGGTTTTTTGGAACGATGTAAGCAGATCCTTTTTTGTAAGTCTTACCATTTTTAGAAATATCATTTTTAAGGGAGCGAACTTCTATTTTGTGTTTGAGTAAAATTTCAGCAAGAGCATCAGTGCGCCCTGTATCGGTATGGTCACCAAAGATGACGGCGCCACTATCTTCTGATTCTTTCCTGGCATCTTTATAAAACTGATTTTGGTAGTCTAGAATTTCTACGCGCATACTAGATGCTGCTTTTAAGGTGCTCAAAGCCGCTGTGAATTGGTTTTTAATCGTAAAGGGAAAGGTAAGTATGCCATTGTCAGAATTCTGAGCATGCCCCCTAGAACTGGCTTGCTCAAAAAGAATTCCTATAGAACCATTGATGTCTGGAAAAGTAGACCCTTTACCGTAATAGAAATCGTCGTAGTCTTCTTCTGTGTAATACAGCGAGCCTATTTTGTCAAAACCTTCAGCGAGGTAGTTCCCTATTTGACGAGTCAGCCTTTGATTCATCTGAGGAGTTAGTGGGTGGGTTCTTGATGGGATCCCTGGTTGGAAAAAGAAGGTAGAATTGGTTCCCATTTCATGATGATCCGTCAGAATGTTGGGCATCCATTTATGAAAGGATTCAATACGTGCTTGCGACTCTGGTAATTGTACAGGCAACCAGTCGCGATTCATATCAAACCAGTAATGATTGGTCCTTCCTCCTGGCCATGTTTCATTGTATTCTCTATCGTACGTGTCTGGGTTTACATGCTCGTTTTTGTTTTGATTCACCCAACTCGCAAAACGTTGTAATCCATCAGGATTTAAACTGGGATCGAGAAGTATAACGGTATTTTTTAACAAGGCTTCTATTTCTGTACCTTCTGCGGCAGCGAGATAGTAGGCGAGCAGTAGAGAAGCATTTGAGCCACTGGGTTCATTTCCATGAATAGAAAATCCTTGATACACGACTATAGGAGCATTGGTATTGTCTACAGACTCTTTATCTGTCGCAGCAACATGATCTGTTCTTATTTGATTTATGTTCTTATGATTTTCAGGACTGGTAATCGTAAGTAAATAAAGCGGTCTGTCTTCATAAGTTTTCCCGAGGAGCTCCATAGTAAAACGGTCTGATTTCTCTGCAAGAATTCTCATGTATTGCACCAGTTTGTCATGGGTTACGTGCCATTTCCCAGGAACGAAACCTATGATTTCCTGTGGCGTAGGAATATCAGGATTATAAGAAACTGTTTGTGGTAAATAATAATCTAGCGTGGGATTTAGTGCAGTTTGTGAGGGTAATGCTTTTGTTCCGATTTGAAACGGGATAGCCTTTTGTTGTTGCGTTTTCGCGAAAGCGGAACAACAAAAAGCTAGAATCAGCAAAAGCGATATCATTTGTTTCATAGTAGGATTTTATTTATTAAGAGATGAAAATAAATAAAGCCTTTCAGGTAGAAAGGCTTTATGAAAATTTTATGGATTTATACCCAATTAATTTTGAGAGTCTTGTTGAAAAATTGAATTATCCTTGGAAGTAGTTGGCCACAATTGTGTTGTCTAATTTTAGAAAAAAGCAAACATATAGCGATAACTACGGGTTTATTTTATAATGACAATTGGATGAAAAAGAAAGGAATTTTACATGACACTTGAATGTCAAGTAGGCATTTCTTATATATCGTCAAAGCTGATGTCTGTATAACTATTCGTAGAATTAGGGGTGCTAACATCTTTCTTTGTAGAAGTGATTTCATCTCTTTGATAATCGGATTGATGACGGTCAGAAATTACCTCATCACCTTTTTTATCGATTATAAAATCTGTTATCTCTTTAAGGGTGTCACCAAATTCTTGAAAATCTTCTTTGTATAAATAGATTTTGTGTTTTTTAAAGTGAAAACTACCGTCGTCATTAGTAAATTTTTTACTTTCTGTAATGGTGAGGTAATAGTCGTCTGCTTTTGTAGCTCTTACGTCAAAGAAATAAGTGCGTCTTCCTGCACGTACTACTTTTGAAAAAATCTCTTCTTGTTCTTGGTAATCTCGATCGCTCATATTCTTATTTTGTAGTTAGCTGCGATCAAAAATAGAAAAAAATGACAAAAAGGAAAGCTTATTACGTGTTTATATAATAAGGATTTGATTTAAAATGTTTTGTGAGAGTGTTTTGACAAGTATTCTGGTTCAGGTTTCGTTTAAACTGGCGGTAACACCTTTGTAAATGTCATCCACTAGGTATTTTAGGTCAGGAAAAGAAACAGAGGCTATGTGATCTCCTTCTGCACGGATGCGTTGCTTTTAAAAAAGGCTTTTTTCATTAAGTACTTGAATGAGATCGGTACCATGCATATAACTTACGATCCAGTATTCCCTCCCGCCAGCTTCATATAAGTCGTACTTATTTTGAATCTCTTTTTTTGTATTTCTTCTGGATAAAATCTCTACTACAAGGTCTGAGATTTCATAACAACCACCTTTATTAAGTTTATTTTGATCGCAAACAATGCAAAGATCTGGTTGTACAACATTAGATTTTGAACCTTGCCTTTAAAATAGTTCCACAGTAAAAGATGCCACAAAAAGTTTGCGAGTATGATCTTCAACGAAATGATCCAAAAAGCTGGTCATTTTAAGAATACTTCTTTGGAGAGAAATACTGGGAGCAGGACTTATTTCAAAAATGTTACCTTTATAAAGTTCTACTCGTTACTTTAAATTGCCACAACAGATAATCATCATAACTGTATATTTTGCTCCATCCAGTTCCTTTTTATTGTAGATATAATAGGGAATGCACGAAGTATTGTATGCCAAGGGAAATAAATTTAAGATTCTTTTATTCTACATTTTAAAAAGCAAATGTTTTTAATTCTTAATCTTCCAGATTTTCTTCCTCTAACATTTGATTTGCATAGAGATCTGCATAATATCCGTTTTTATTTATAAGAGAATCGTGGTTGCCTCGTTCCATTATTCTACCATCATCGAGAACGATAATGTGATCTGCATTTTTGGCACTACTTACTCGATGACTTACAATTATGGTAGTGGTATTGTGAGTGATTTTTTTAAGATTGTTTAAGATTTTTTCTTCTGTTCCTGTATCTACTGCGCTTAAACAATCGTCAAACAATAAAATCTGTGGTTCCTTAATAATGGCCCTCGCAATGGAGACCCGTTGTTTTTGTCCACCGCTTAACGTAATACCTCTTTCTCCTAAAACGGTTTCATAGCCTTTGGTAAAATCGGCGATATTTTTATGGACCGCAGCATTTTTTGCAGCAGCTATTATTTCTTCTTGGCCAGCATCTTTTTTACCAAAGGCAATATTGTTTCCTATGGTATCAGAGAAAAGAAAAGCATCTTGAGGCACATAACCTATGGAAGACCTTAGGTTGTTTAGATTTAAAGTATTGATTTCTTTCCCACCTACTTTCAGAGATCCGTTTCCTATATCATAAAGTCTTCCTATTAATTCCAATATAGTTGATTTTCCACTACCTGTTTTACCAAGAATAGCGAGTGTCTTTCCCGCTTGTATTTCAAAAGAAACATCCTTTAGAGCATGGATGTTTGTATCGTCGTATGTAAAGTTGACATTTTCAAATGCTATTGATCCTTGAATAGGTGTTTCTACCTCATTAAGGTTCTTAATTACGGGATCAATATCTAAGAATTCATTGATTCGTTTTTGAGAAGCTTCAGCTTGTTGGATCATATTAGTCACCCATCCCACAATAGCGACAGGCCAGGTAAGCATGTTGACATAAATTAAAAATTCTGGGATGGTGCCAACCTCTATAATCCCGTCTATAACTTGTTTTCCTCCTATATAAATGACCATGATGTTACTCAGTCCTATAAGCAACACCATTAAAGGGAAGAATAGTGCTTGAATGCGTGCAAGATCTATGTTTTTATCCTTGCTATCGTTTGCTACTTTAGTAAATTGCTCCGTCATTAGCGGCGCAAGATTGTAGGCTTTGATCACAGAAATACCGCTAAAAGATTCTTGAGAAATAGTGTTTAGGTTAGAAAGGTATTCTTGTACTAAAGTAGAGCGTTTGTTAATCTCGCGACTTATTACATAAACAGCTATAGAGAGAATGGGTAATGGAATTATAGTATACACTGCTAGAGAGGGAGCTGTGTTGACCATGGCGGGAATAACTACGGCAAAAAGTGTCAGTATATTTATGCTGTACATAATAGCAGGCCCCATATACATGCGCACCTTAGAAACATCTTCACTGATGCGATTCATTAAATCTCCTGTGCGATTTTGTTTATAAAAACCTAAGGATAGCCTCTGGTATTGCTGGTACACAATATTTTTAAGATCGTATTCTAAATGCCGGGAAACTACAATTATCAGCTGACGCATAATGAATGTGAGTACTGCAGCTAGCAGTGTAGATCCTAAGATGTATATAATATATAAAGTCAGGTCATCTCCTATTGCTTCTTTTTCAAGTTCATTTGCACTGCTGTACTCATTGAGGAGATTGATGATTTTACCTACATATTTAGGCAATACAAGCGATAAAATACGCGATATTATAGTTACAATTATACCACCTATAAGTTCCCATTTATATTTGGCAAAAAGTATATTGAGTTTTTTAAGTTCTTTCATTTATGATCGTATTTCCTCTAGGAAATTATTATTGATTCTCAGATGGTAAATTAAGCATGGTAAATTGTTAAATCCCTAAAATGACGTTATTTTTACACGCTTCTTAATAACAAAAGAAAAAGCTATTAAACCCTCTTTTATGTCTCAAAAATTTGACTCATTAGAAAAATTAGTTCGTCAGGACCCAGTATTCGGTCAGGTTTCCTTTGATGATCACGAGCAAATCGTTTTTTGCAACGACAAAGATACAGGATTGAAGGCCATTATAGGTATTCATAATACAGTATTAGGACCTGCATTAGGCGGTACTCGTATGTGGCAATATGAAAATGAATGGGCGGCACTTAATGACGTATTGAGACTTTCCCGCGGCATGACTTTTAAAAGTGCGATTACTGGATTGAATCTAGGAGGAGGAAAAGCAGTCATTATAGGGGATGCGAAAACTCAAAAAACACCAGAATTGATGCGCAAGTTTGGTGAATTTGTCCATTCTTTAAGTGGCCGTTACATCACTGCAGAAGATGTAGGGATGACTACTGAAGACATGGATACGGTACGTGAGGTAACACCTTATGTTACTGGAATTTCTCAAGACAAAGGTGGTTCAGGAAATCCATCTCCCATTACTGCATACGGCGTTTTTATGGGAATGAAAGCCGCTGCTCAATTTAAGTACGGCAGTGATGTTCTTGAGGATAGAAAAATATACGTAGAAGGAATAGGTAACGTAGGGGAAACACTTGTAGAGTATTTAACACAAGAAGGAGCCGATGTTGTTATTGCTGATCTTAATCAGGACAGGCTAGAAGAAGTGCGTGATAAATATGGTGCTACGATTTATGGTGGTAATGATTTATATTCTGAACGCATGGATATTTATGCGCCATGTGCGTTAGGAGCCACTATAAATGATCAAACCATTCATAAACTAAAAGCATCTATAATTGCAGGCGGGGCAAATAACCAGCTTGCAGATGAGGTAAAACACGGTGCTCTTTTACAGAGTAGAGGCATTGTATATGCTCCCGATTTTTTAATAAATGCAGGTGGAATTATAAATGTATATGCAGAGCTAGAGGGCTATGACCGAACAGAGATCATGAGGAAAACAGAGAATATTTATACCACTACCATAGAGATTCTCAATCGAGCTAAGGAGTCAGGCGTTACTACCCATAAAGCGGCTTTAGAAATTGCTCAAGCGCGTATTGCTTCTAGAAAACATGAGCATCAAGGCTAGTAGTCCATAATAAAACATTATTTTTGCACGTTTTTAAAAATAAAAACAAGGTTTCAAGTTATTATAATTCCGCTTTCGCGAAAGCTAACCAAACTGCATATTTCGCTTAAGTAAATAAATAAAACGTTCTTATGCTTACCAGAAGACAGTTACGCATCAAAGTTATGCAAGCAGTTTTTTCTTTTCAACGTCAAGGTCCAGAGGATCTTAAGGATCTTGAAAAGTTCATCAACTCCAGTATGACGCAGTCGTATACCTTGTTCCTTTATATGACTCAATTGCTTGTGAAAATTCATGAAGTTGCCGTAGATAAACATACTAAAAAACAGCAAAGAATTTCCAAAAGTGTTGAGCATAATCCTTCACGACAACTCATAGATAACAGAATCCTTTTGAAATTAAGAGAAAGTGAGGTTTTAAAAGATGCTTTAAAACAGCGCAATTTAAGCCCGTGGGAACTGGATTCTAAATATGTGGAAAACCTGTATTTCAAAATTCAAGAAAGTAAAACTTTTGTAGTCTATGCTATGGACGAAGAGACTTCTGTTAAAAAGGATCTTAAATTCTTAACTTATATATATGAAGATATTATCGCACCTAGTGATGAGCTTCTCGATTATCTAGAAGATATTAATATTACTTGGACAGATGATTATCCCTTGGTAAACTCTACGATCATTCAGTTTCTACGCAAAGTAAAGCCCACGAAAGATGTGGTGCTACCACCATTATTTAAAGATCAGGAAGATGCTAAGTTTACCATGAGTCTTTTTAGAAAAACAATTCTTAATATAGACGAGTTATCTTCCCGTATAGAAGGTAAGACACCTAATTGGGATAAAGATCGCATTGCTCAGATAGATCTAGTTCTTATTATGATGGCTCAAGCAGAATTTCTCTATTTTGCTGATATTCCCGTTAAAGTGACCCTTAATGAGTACTTAGAGATTGCTAAAGATTATAGCACTCCTAAAAGTGCTAATTTTATAAATGGAATTTTAGATAATTTACTTAAAGAATTTCAAGAAAGTGATCAATTAAATAAAATAGGTAGGGGATTGATGTAAATCTAAGTGTTAATTGCATTGTATTGAAAAATGTTTTTAAGTATATTTGTTTCACATTTATCAGAAATTTTAAAATAAAAAAAAGATGAAAAAATTAGTTTTAATGGTAGCTGCTGTAGCTGCAATGGTATTAACAAGTTGCAATGAGAAAGCAGAGTCTGCAACAATTGAGCAAGCAAACCTTACTGCGGCAGCAGCCAACAAAGAAGTTGCTGGTGATTTTCCAGAAATGTCTTTTATGGAGACTGAATTCGATTTCGGTACTGTTGATGAAGGTACCGTAGTAGAGCATGAATATAAATTCACTAATACGGGAAGTGCTCCACTTATCGTAGTGAACGCTAAAGGATCATGTGGATGTACAGTTCCTACTTGGTCTAAAGATCCTATCGCACCTGGTGCTGAAGGTATGATGTTAGTGAAATTTAATACTAATGGAAAACCTAACGCACAGACTAAAACAGTAACGATCAAGGCAAATACAGAGTCGGGTACCGAGTCTATCCGTATCAAAGGTTTTGTTACTCCTAAGGTTAAGGCTGCTGGCCCTAACGCATAAGGACTCATTCATATGGATATAGATGCAATTTTAAATTTTGCGCCTTACGTACTGATTTTGGGAGTCTTTTATTTTTTAATTATAAGGCCACAATCAAAAAAGCGCAAAGAAGAGAAAGAATTTACGGATTCACTTAAAGTGGGTTATAAGGTAATTACTACCAGTGGAATTCACGGTAAAGTGAATCAGCTCAATGCTGATAAAGGAACCGTGCTGATTGAAACTGGAGCTGGTAAAATGACTTTTGAAAGGACTGCTATATCTGCAGAGCTTTCTAAAAAATTGAATGAAACGGTAGTTTCTAAAGAAAAGTAAGAACTTAATTGTTTATTTATAAAGCCCTTGAAAAATCAAGGGCTTTTTTGTGAATGCTTTTTAAAGCTCGATTTTACTTACTGTCCATTTTGTTATTATGATACTCATTTCAGGATAATTCAATCTAACGATTCAGAATTAGATTTTATTTTCGTTTTGCAACCTTAAAGGGTGCAGAAATCACTTTTATTTTTATGTATTCCTCGCGGTGCTTTTCCATGCCAGGAAGTTCTTTCCATCTACCGTTTTCGGCCACCTGTTTTAAGCTAAGATTTCTTTGTTCTAGTAGTCGAGTCATATATTTTTCTAGAAAAAGGAAGTCTGCTATATTCCCTAGGATGCCTAGAGGTGAGGTGTAATCAAAAATATCTTTCATTAATATGGTTCCATCTTCCAGTTTCTCAAAAAAGTGCTCGTGTTTAAAATGCTTGAAGGCTCCCTTAACCAGTTGGTCTGAAAAATAATGATGTGGTTCTACATCTGTGATCAGGCTTGTGAGTTCTTGAGTAATTCCTAAATGCTTGGCACGCCAGGTAACTGTTTCTCCTTTTTCTACTAGACCAGTCATTCTTCCGGCTACAGCCCTTTCATGAGTATGTTCTAAAGATATAATGTGTAAATCTATACTACGCGACAGGTCAAATACTAATTCTATTGGAGCATTGATCTTAGTTTTAAGATGTATTTCTGGCATGTTAGGATTTTAGAGGTAGTTAGTTTCTACCAGGTGTATTTCTATTTACGGTTATTTAATCTATTTCTGTTTATAAAAAATCAAGATTTTTATTTTTAGAAAAGCGATAGTTTTAGGTTAACTCTATGAGTTTTATAGTACAATTTTAAATGTAAAAATAAAAAACGAGCCGTTAGGCTCGTTTTTATTAAAATTCATTTTATCTCTAATTAGAATCTCCATCCAAAATTAAGTCCACCTCTTACTTGGACAGCATCCCTATACGGATCATCTGCAAGGCCAAGGTTTCTTCCTAATCCAAATCCTAGATCAATAAGAAAACCGCTATCGCTTACCCATTTCCATCCTATTCCAACACCTAGAGCAGTTTCAAAAAAGTTTTCTCCTACAGGGACAAAATTATTGTTGGAATCAGAGAAACTATCGCCACTTTTGTAAGCATAAAATTTTACAAAACCTTCTCCATAAAACCCTTTTGCTCCATAATCTTCTTTGGAGAAAAAATATTGTCGGTAATAAGGTGTTAATGAAAAATGCTCGTATTCATCAAAATCTACATCATCATTCTCAACAGCTAAAAATAAATCAACTCCTACGCCGCTATAGCGACCCAATACATATTCGTATCGAGGACTTATAGAAGTTATGGCAAGAGCTGCAACAACATCAAGACTGACTTCATGCTTTTTAACTTCATTGAATATATGGAGTCGTTTCTGACTATCAGTTTCTCCAAGGGGTTCTTTTTCTTGGGCATAAGCCGTTGCTGTCATCAGGAAAGCTGTTACGACTATTAGAATTTTTTTCTTATTCATAATCTTTATTATTTTATTAAGATGCAAGAAATATAAAATAGTTGCGTTAAAGAACGCCTTATTTTTTATAAAATTATTCCTCTTATTTTATCAATTCAATAGAAGCACCAGTATCTTGTATCTGATAGAAAAAGTATAGGTAGAATCGGTTGTTTTTTTTCTGTTCTTATCGAGCTAACTTTTATTATAAGCCTCCGAAAATAATGGCAAGCAGAAAAGCAGAAAAGCAATATAATGGTTTCATAAGAGCGGTACGGATGTTATTTTTTTAGAGCAACAAGCTCAGCAATGCGCACAATGACTTCTGTTGCTTTGATCATACTTTCTACAGGCACGTATTCATAAGGGCCGTGGAAGTTATGACCACCTGCAAAAATATTAGGACATGGTAATCCCATATAACTCAGTTGCGATCCATCAGTTCCACCACGTATAGGTTTGATAAGTGGTGTAATGCCCAAGTCTTTCATCGCTTGCTCTGCCACATCCACAATATGCATTACAGGTTCCACCTTTTCACGCATATTAAAGTACTGGTCTTTGATTTCTATACTTACGGCCTTGCGATCGTATTGTTCATTAAGTGCGTTGACCAGTTTATGCATCACCTCTTTACGCGCTTCAAAATGGCCTTTATCATGGTCTCTGATAATGTAATGAAGCTCCGATTTTTCTACTGCACCATTCATGTTATGCAAGTGAAAAAAACCTTGATAATCTTCCGTATGCTCTGGTGTCTCCATTCTAGGAAGTGAATCTATAAACTCCTGAGCTACGTACATAGAGTTGATCATCTTTCCTTTTGCATAGCCAGGATGCACAATTTTACCGTAAAAAGTAACAACAGCTCCAGCCGCATTAAAGTTTTCATATTCGAGTTCGCCTATCTGACTGCCATCCATGGTATAAGCCCAGTCGGCACCAAATTTTCCTACATCAAATTTATGAGCACCACGACCTATTTCTTCATCTGGGGTAAAACCTACTTTAACAACACCATGCTTAATCTGCGGGTTCTCGACCAGATGCTTCATAGCCGTCATGATTTCCGTGATGCCCGCTTTGTCATCTGCAGCGAGTAGGGTAGTCCCGTCAGTTGTCACTAAGGTTTGTCCTTTGTATTGTCTTAAATCTTCAAAATAATCAGGAGAAAGCACGAGATCAGACCCTTTTAAAGGGATATCGCCACCGTCGTAATTTTCAATAATTTGAGGTTTGATATCCTTTCCAGTATAGTCTGGCGTGCTATCAAAATGGGATATAAAACCGATGGTAGGCACAAGGTGATCCACATTTGAAGGAAGCGTTGCCATAATATAAGAATTCTCATCAATCGTTACATCGCTCATTCCCATCTCTAAAAGCTCTCGATGTAATTTACGTGCAAGATCCCACTGTTTTTCGCTACTAGGAGTAGTATCGCTATTTGGATCTGATTCGGTATCAATGCTAATGTAACTTATAAAACGGTTAAGAATATCTTGCTTTTTCATGGCTTTTAATTTGATGGTGTAAAGATAGTTATTGATCTCGCTTGCGTGAAAGCGGAATTATTAAAAAAACCTAGTTATATTTTTAATTAGAGATTTAGCCGCTTTATAGCAAGGCTACATCGAGAACACTTACCAAGTATTGTTATAACAAGAGAGCGGATTATAGGCTCTTTGCAGCGCTGTATTTCTATTGGCTTCAAAAAAAGCTGGGTTGGTAGATCTGAATTCGCGAGTAAAATCATCGTTGTTATTCAATTGAAAGCTAGAGCTTCTGCGATCACTTTTAAATTGCAACCTGCCATAAGTAGTATTAGGATTAGGAGTGTACGGCTTAGGTTGTAATAGTTGCGATTCGTTAAAAATGGCTACCATATCTATAGTCTGCGCGCCTGGAGTAATGGAAAAGCCTGTATTAGGATTTACAATATTAGTGCTGTCGAGACTTAACACTATCTCAATTTGTGGTCCTGGCATAAGGAATAAATTGAAACCACTCAATTCATCACTAGGCATTTCTTGCCCATAGGAACTATTGCCTATAAGTAGTAGTGTGAAAAAGAACAACATTTTTTTCATAAATCTAAAGATAGCCCAAGAGGATCAATTCCACTAAAAAACATCCAACTTCATTACTGAGGTCTGACTTTTTTTATCTGTTTAAAAGTTTCCAATTTTGATGTCTGCAAACTCAATTGTTTTGAATTTCGATAATCGAGTGATTTTTTTTTAGAAAACAGGAACTCCTGGAAAGTTTACATGTCCAAAGCTCAATATAGAATTGCGATTGGCTTCAAAGAAAGCGAGGTTGTTCGTTTTTGCATTGGCAAAGAAATTATCATATTCTCCAAGAGCAAAAATCTCGTGTCGGTAGGTGTTTTGCATCGTAGGAAACTGATGATCTGATGCAAGAAGCGGTAGTTTTCTAAAGTTTATTTGATCGTTCTGTAGGGTAGACTGTGCGGTAACTTCTATAGGTGTATACACAAAACATTTGGCAAATAATTCTAAATCTGCAATGGTGGTTGTGGGTATAAAATTGATTTCACAGGATGCGTCTTGCAGGGTAAATGACACGGCTGCGTTTTGCTGTGCATATGCTAAGGAACTTATAACTAATAAAGCAGATAGTAAACCAACGTTAATATTTCTCATGATTAGATTGTTTAAAGCATTTTAAAGATAGCCGTTACAAACAATTTAATTGTTAAATAATACTGAAATTATTTAGGAGTTAACCCTAGGCTTTTTCCTTTTTTAATCATGAATTCATAAGCGGCATGGTGTTCATTAGGAATCATGCCATCTAGAATGGAATCTTTGATAGATGTCTTAATCTGACCTATTTCTCTGCAGGGTTTCAAATCAAAAGCTTTCATGATTTCTTCTCCTGTCACTGGTGGTTGGAAGTTACGTAAATGATCGCGTTCCTCCACTTCCACGATCTTATCTCTTACTTGTTTAAAGTTATTGTGGTATTGTTGGAACCTACGTGGGTTCTTAGTGGTAATATCTGCCTCACACAAGGTCATGAGGTCTTCTATATGCTCTCCAGCATCATGGACTAATCTTCTAACCGCGCTATCAGTTGCCGTCTCGTCAATTACAGCTATGGGGCGCGAGGACATGCGCACCATTAATTGGACAAATTTCATTTTATCATTCAACGGCATTTTCAACCTCTTGAAAAGATGATACACCATTTTTGAGCCTTTAAACTCGTGACCATGAAAGGTCCAGCCTACTTTCTTGCTAAATTTCTTAGTAGGTGCTTTGCCTATATCATGAAGTAATGCCGACCAGCGTAACCATACATCTTCTGTGTTGCGGGAGATGTTGTCCACTACTTCTAGTGTGTGGTAAAAATTGTCTTTATGTTTTTGCCCTTCTACTTCTTCAATTCCTTTTAAGGCGATCAATTCTGGCATGATCAGTTGAAGCAGTCCTGTTTTTTCCAATAGTAAAAAGCCAAAAGAGGGCTCTTCACAGGACATGATTTTATGAAGCTCAGTAACTATACGTTCATTGGAGATAATCTTGATTCTGTGCGCATTGCGTTTGATACTTTCAAAGGAGCCTGGCTCAATTGTGAAATTGAGTTGTGCAGCAAACCTTATGGCACGTAACATTCTCAAAGGATCATCGCTGTAAGTGATATCTGGATCTAGAGGTGTGCGTATGATCTTTTTATGGAGATCTCCCATTCCATCAAAAGGATCGAGCAAGGCTCCAAAAGTATTTTTGTTCAGTGAAAAAGCCATGGCATTGATGGTGAAATCGCGACGATTTTGATCGTCTTCTAGTGTGCCATCTTCGATCACAGGTTTGCGACTGTTGCGATCATAACTTTCTTTTCTTGCTCCTACAAATTCCAGTTCGAGATCATCAGTCTTTACCATAGCGGTACCAAAGTTTTTGAAAACAGAAACTTTTGTACTTTGAGGTAGGAGTCCTTGCACCTTTTGCGCAAGTGATATACCGCTTCCTATAGCAACCACATCGATGTCTTTTTTCTGACCGCGTTTTAAAAAAAAATCTCTAACGTATCCACCTATGACATAAGCTGGTAGCCCTAGTTCTTCTGCTGCCTGTCCCAAGGTTCTAAAAACGTTTTCTTGAATGGCTTCAGGATAATGTGTTTTTTGATCCATGGTTATTCGCGTATAATTTTTATAATACCATTGTTGGAAATCTTCATGATAGAAGATGGTTTGATATTTTTTTGAACCAAAGGAATGTCCATGATGTGATCCACTCTTTTTAGTAATTCTTCACCTATATCTGCAAAATGGATAGGAAGTTTGTGTTTACTCAAATTAGCACTAGTAGATACGATAGGTTTTCTGAGCTTATGAATTATAGAACGGCACAAAGGATCGTTTGTTACCCTAACCGCAAGAGTGCCATCTTCAGCAATTACATTCTCGGCAACGTTTTTAGGGCGATCGTAAATTATCGTCAGGGGTTTCTTATTTACTTTAAGTACTTCCCAGGCCATATCTGGGACATCTTCTATAATAGAGTCTAGCATCTGGAAACTATCCACAAGAACTATTAAAGCTTTAAGAGTATCACGTCCTTTGATTTCATAAAGCTTCTCAATGGCGTCGTAGTTAGAGGCGTCACAGCCCAATCCATAAATGGTGTCCGTAGGATAGAGCAGCGTTTGACCTTTTTTTAAAGCAGCTACCGCTAGGTTGATCGCTTCCCGTGGAAGTTCCACCTGAGGTTCTATATTTTTTTTGGACGGCTTACCCTTCACAGGAGCTCGACGGTTTTTATTTCTATCACTATTGCGCATGTTGCAAAATTAACTTTTATTGGTCTATTAGTTGCCTTTTTGTACCGAAGTTAGAACTATTGTTTAAAGTTAGAGCTTGAACCCTTAACTTTGAGGCTTAAATTTCAGAACCAGATGTTAGATGTAAGTTGTATTTATGTCAATTATAATAGTGCCACATTTACAGTTGCCGCTATTCAATCTTTGATTAAAAAGACTAAAAACACCGTTACTTATGAAATAGTAGTGGTAGATAATGGTTCAGAATATGAAAATTATCAGTTGCTTAAAACTTCTTTAGAGCGCTTAAATATTGACAGTATAAGAATTTATCGCAGTAGAATTAATACTGGTTTTGGGGCAGGTAATATGTTAGGAGTGAACTTTGCTTCTCCTTCTAAGTATTACGCATTTATTAATAATGACACCTTGTTTACACAAGAAAATACACTCTTTGATTTAAAATTGTTCATGGACGCCACTCCAGATGCTGGAATATGTGGGCCGCAAATGATGAGTGAAAATGGAGATAGAATCTCCTCCATAGACCATCATGCTTCTCCTATGAGACAGTTTTTGAAAAGAGACTTTATGGAATGGATGAATCCAGTAAAGTATCCAAAACGTAAAAAAATTTATACAGAACCAGTAAGTTGTGGTTATGTGCCTGGTAGTTTTATGTTTGTAAAAGCCAGTTCCTTTAATGAAGTTGGCGGATTCGATACAGCATTATTTTTATATTATGAAGAAAGTGATTTAGGGAGAAGAATATTTAAAAAACTGGGTAAGAAAACGTATCATTACCCTAGCCAGCAATACACTCATTTCCAAGGAAAGTCTACAGAGAAAAGTGTTCTTATCAAAATAGAGCAAAAGTTGTCGCTGTTATATCTTACCAAAAAGCATCATGGACGCATAGCACGAGCTTGTTTACTTTATTTTTATACGGTTAAATACTTAATGAGCAGTCCATTAAGTTCCAAAAAACGCAAAATGTTTATGGCTTTATGGAAAGGTGGTTCCATCGAACAATCCTTAAGAAATAATCAAATTATTTTTAAAAAATAGAATAGAGACCTGTTTTAGCAAAGGTAAACCGGTGATTAAAGTTTTACTATTCTGGATCACAGTATCTTTTCTCTTACTTATTATAATTTATTCTTATATTTAAAAAAATCCACTTTTATGGACTACGATAATAAACCTGATGGCTATTACGATAACATTAGGCATGAAATGATTCAATTTCTTCCAAGTGACGCTAATAAAATATTAGATGTAGGCTGTGGAAATGGAGCTTTTGCCGAAGCTTTGAAGGATATCACAAATGCTGAGGTATGGGGTATAGAATACATGGAAGATCAAGCCAAAATTGCTTTAGGTAAATTAGATAAAGTATTTTCTGGGCCTTGTGAAAACTTTCTTGATGAACTTCCAGATAACTATTTTGACGCTATTTATTTTAATGATGTATTAGAGCATTTAGTAGACCCTTATATGGTATTAGATAAAATAAAAAATAAACTTACTAATAATGGAGTTGTTATTAGTTCAGTTCCCAACGTTAGACACCATAAGACATTTTTAAAAACACTATTCCATAAAGACTGGAAGTATTTAGATCACGGTGTTATGGATAGAACTCATCTTAGATTTTTTACAGGTAAAAGCATAAGAGCTATGTATGAAGATTTAGGTTATACCGTACTCCTTCATAAAGGTTTAAATAAAAGCAAATCGATAAAGCCATTTCTCTATAATATACCTCTCCTATTTACACACATGGATATCAGGAATCTTCAATATGCTACCGTCGCATCGTTCAAAAAATAGTTTTTAAAAACTAAGAAATGACTCCTTCAAAATGACAGCGCTTTTTAATAAAAATAAAAGGCTAAAATAATTTAGCTACTATTAGAAATAGATACTTAAATATATTGATCTACCCCTTTACTAGCATAAGTAGATCTGGAGGTTTCCATTTGTTTCTCAATTTCAAGATTTAAATGAACTAGGCTTTTGTCCTGTTCTTTATGGTAAATGTGGTAAACAATGCCTTTGTGTTTGATACGCTTTCCTACAATCCCGTTATTAATCATGCGTTGTATCAACTCACTATCATCAATTCCCCATCCCACCAGTTCTTCATTAAAACCATTTACAGCTATAAAAGCCGTTCGCCAGAAGGACATATTACAGCCGCGTAATTTGCTGGATCTTTTAGTTTCTTTTTTTGCTCTGTTTGCTATAAAAGGAATGCGCAATGTCCTGTTGCGTTTTTTTATTCCTTTAGAGAAATAATTAAAATGGACTTGTTTGTTTTTAAACAATTCTTCTAAATGATCTTGCTGGATATTTACACGACTGCCGAATAGGTAAGTGCCTTCTTCGGCCATAGAAAGATGGTCTTTCACAAAATCTTTATGTAAAATAATATCACCATCTATCTCTATAATGTACTCATATTGTGCTTTTGCAATCGCTTTATTCATGATGGCAGGCTTTTGATTGCCATTATCTCCATGCCAGAGGTGAATAAGCGGTACGGGAAAATCTTTTTGATGTATTTTAATTAATTCCAAGGTTTCAGAGGTAGAACCGTCGTCTGCTATAATTACTTCATTAGGTAAGATGCTTTGTTTCTTAACGCTCAATAGCAATAATTCTAGTGCCTCTGGCCAGTTGTAAGTAGGAGTTATTAAGGAGCATTTTATAGACATTTTCAAAATATATAGTGGGTATACTGCAATATTAAGTAATTCTATTCATTTGTTTGTTTTTTCCGTTTCTTTGCAGTCTATAAATGATAGGAATTATAATGAGTAGAGAAAAATTTGTAAGTACCACTCTTTCGCGAAAGCGTTTTCAAGAAATACTCCATCTATTCCATGAATCTACCGAGAAGTTAGGAGATGATCGCAATAAGATCAAAATCGTCACATATGACAATCAAAAGCTTGTGGTTAAATCTTTTAAAACGCCGAATTTTATTAACGCCATCGTTTACAGGTTTTTTAGAAAATCTAAGGCGGCACGCTCTTATTATAACGCTCAGTATTTGAAAAAAAACGATATAGGTACTCCTGCGGCGGTTGCTTTTTTAGAATCGCTAAGTTTCATCGGTCTCGATAAAAGTTACTATGTCAGTGCATATGCAGCCCATGATTTTACTTTCCGTGCGCTTATAGGTGATGATTCTCTTGAAAATAAAGAAGACATATTGATTCAATTTGCCAGTTTCATGTATAAAATGCATCAAGCTGGCGTGTATTTTCTCGATAACTCTCCTGGAAATACTTTGATTTCAAAAAAAGGAAATAAATACGAATTTTCATTAGTAGATCTTAACCGAATGAAATTCTATGATATTCCTTATGGAGAGAGATTGAAGAATTTTGAGCGTCTTGCTCCTTATAAATGGATGTATGATATTATGGGAAAAGAATACGCTTCTTTATCTGGTCGGGATGAGAAGGAAACCATTGATGTTATGTGGCGGTATACACATAAATTCCAAGAAGCATTTTACCGTAAAAAGCGATTTAAAAAGCGATGGAAGAAGATATTAGGGAAATAAACTCCTATTTTATTTATTCAAGATGGTGCTTATCTAACCAAGCATAGACTTGTTCTACAAAATAAAAATGTCCTGTGAGATAGGAATTAATCAATCCTGTTTTTCCTTTGAAAATGCCACCTTTAAATATATATTCTTTGTAAAAAAGTAGGCTGGCTATTATCTTGAGCTTTAAGCCGTTTTCATGAGGTTTCTCTATTGTTTTAGCATTTATCTTGAGTTGGGCATGTTGTGATTTGAGAAATTTATCAATATGTTCTGCACTTTCAAACCGGCTGTCTTTTAATTTGTTTTTAGCAGCTAAAGCTTTAGTGATTCTCATAAATACGCCTAATCCGTTGATTTGAGCTACTACTAGAGCGGGATAGCCATCTTTATATCCTCCTTTAATAAAGGCGCTTTTTATAAATCTAATATTTGGTTTAACAAGTAATAAGAAATAATTGTGCCCCTTGTTTTTTTTTAAAAGCTCCTTTGCTTGAAAACTGGAATACATCATTTTTTTATCAAGATAGCTGGTAAAACCTTTATAGGTATAATGTAAAAGGGACCCTTTTAAAATACCTACGCTACTGGTTACATTAAGATGTTCGTGAACTTCTCCTATAAAACGATAGCCTTCATTTTTCACAAGTCTTATAACTCTATCGGTATGATGGTGAAGAAATCGATCCATATAATAATGAAGCTGGATGATTTTATAAGCTTTATGCTCAGGTCGGGAAATCGCATCTAGAATTTGTGCTTTCAATTCTTCAGATACACGCTCATCGGCATCTATAAATAGAATCCAGTTTGCCGTTACTTTTTCAATAGCAGCATTTCTTTGACTAGAAAAATTATCAAAATTTCTTTCTAAAACTGTTGTGCAGTAAGGTCTGGCAATTTCTAAAGTCTTATCTGTACTGTAAGAGTCAATTATAATGATTTGATCTGCAAAGCTTACAGATTTCAGGGCATCAAGAATATAATTTTCTTCGTTATAAGTAGGAATAACTATGGCAAGTGATGGCTTATTCTTATCGATAATCTTATGTGTTTATCAGGTTTTTTAAATATGATTTTAAATTAGACCAGATCATATCGCTTGTAAGTTCACCGTAATAAAGTCCGGGGTTTTTTTCAATTTCTTTTAATCGTTTTCTATCTGCATTTTTGTATAAGTCTGGTCTTTTTTCAGCAAGATGAATTGATTGATGTATGGGTAAATTTTCAAAACTATTCCAGTGTTCTTTTGTTATAAAAGGAGAGTAAATAGTAAATGTGGGAACATTTAGCGCCTTTGCCATATGTACGCTACCTCCTTCATTAGATATCAAAGCACTTGCTTTACTTAAAAGCATTAAAAATTTTGATAGATCTGACTCATATAAGTTCAGATCTATAGCTTCTTTATTTTTACAGAGGGAGTAAATAATTGTAGCCTCTTTTCTCTGGTGCGGTGCATAATTGAATATGATTAAGTGGTCTGGATAAACTTTTGAGATATGATCTACTACTTTAGCCATAGTCGCGGCTGGTAGCGATTTACTGGGGACACTTCCTAAAATGCCTACTATAAAAAAAGGTTTTGAAGGGGAATCATATACACTGTCAGACGGATCCATATAGATTTTAGGCTCATATGAAATATGTTTTAATGGAACAGCTTTACAGAGCAGGTTCATCCTGTCTTCGATAGTTTTGCCACAATCTAGCGAGGAAGACTTCTTATATAATACTTTTAAAGAATAGGGTTTAAATGAAAGTATTTTTTTTTTGCGTATAAATCCAGCAGTAATATTTGCTCCGGAGAGCAGGCACATTAATCTACTCTGAAATTTAGAATAGGGATCAATGATGACATCATAATTTTCTTTTCTAATTTGTTTACAGAATTTAAGAAGAACAGACGTTTTTTTTAGTTCAGCGGCACTTACGGAGATAATATGATCAATAAATGGATTATCCTTAATAACGGGAAGCGCGTAGTCGTAACAGAAAAAATTGACGATAGCTTTAGGCTGATTCTTTTTGATGTTATCTGCCATGAGCGAACTTATCAGTACATCGCCTATTCTCTTATTTTGAATAATTAATATTTTCAATTAAACCTGTTTTTTATTAAGCAAATATAAGGTAGTTAGACATCTTACAGTCACTACAACATGTCAGGAAAGCACTCAAATTAATTCCTCTTATATTATTTCAGCAATTTTTTATTTAGAAACATGAGAACTAGTCTATTCCTTTGCGCAATAACCATAGTTTTACATACCTCATAAAGATTCCATAACTCCTTAAGTAAGCAATAGTGAAACCTACAAATCCGTCTAGAAATCCTAGCTGCACTACATAATGTTTAAAAAACCCCCAGAAGGGTTTAACGATCAAGTGAAATGCAGTTATTTTCCCTACTTTTTTGTCAAAATCATGTGCTTGTAAATGAGCATAGCGCTGTAGTTTATGTACATGATGATCTATATTTACATATTTGTAGTGCAGCAGTTTGTTTTCAAGCCAGCCTATAGTGCCATCTGCCTCGATTTCTGAGTGTACGTGCTTATCTACGTATTTACATTTTGATTTTAGAAAAAGTCGGATTACTTTATCATTTTTCCAGCCGCTATAACGTACTTGTTTACCCATAAAGAAATTGCGTCTTCCCATCCAGTAACCCACATGCCCATTTGTATCAAGGCTAGGAATAAGGTTAATGATTTCTTCTTTTAATGCTGGCGTTACACGCTCGTCAGCATCTACGAGTAAAATCCACTTGTTCGAAGCTTGTGGAATGGCCCAATTTTTTTGCGATGCACTGTGGACATATTCTCTGGTTAATAATTTATCAAAATACGGTTGCGCTTGCGCTACGGTATCATCAGAGCTATTGCTATCTACTAAAATAATTTCGTCGCAAAAACGAACACTTTTGAGAACCTCAACTATGTTGTGAGCTTCGTTATAAGCAGGTACTATGGCTGTTATTGGATATTTGGACATTGTGTTAAATAATCTAAAGGATAAAAAACGAACAGGAGCAAAAGTAACTTTGTTATCTTAATAACCCATCTTATATCATTAAATTTGTAAAAAATTAGATTTATAATATTGTCTTATGATTAAAGATCCATCCATATCAGTTGTTATAAGTACTTATAATTCCATTCCATGGTTAGAAAAAACCTTGTGGAGCTACGAGCATCAAATATTTAGGCAGTTTGAAATAATTATCGCAGATGATGGTTCTGATAATGAAACTAAAGAATTCATTAAGCAGTATAGCGAGAAAAGCTCCAAAAAAATAATTCATGTATGGCATGAAGATGACGGTTTTCAAAAGAGTTCCATCTTGAATAAAGCTCTTTTGGCGTGCAATTCTGGGTATGTTGTGATGTCAGATGGTGATTGCATTGCTCGAGAAGATTTCCTACAAATTCATTATGAGCGTCGTGAGCCAGGTCATTTTCTCTCAGGGGGCTATTATAAATTACCTTTAGATATCTCTGAGGAAATCACAGAAGATGATATCGCTACACAGCGTTGTTTTGATGTAGAATGGCTTAGAGAAAAGGGACTTCCTGTTTCTTATAAAAATCAAAAACTCACTTCTGGGTTTGTAACGGCTAAGATTATGGAGAATCTGACTCCTACTAACGCGAGCTGGAATGGACATAATTCCAGCGGCTGGCTGGCAGATTTGAAAGTGGTTAATGGCTTTGATGAACGCATGCAATATGGAGGACAAGATCGGGAACTAGGAGAGCGCTTGTTTAACTACGGTTTAAAGTCTAAGCAAATAAGATATAGTGCTATCTGTTTGCATTTGGATCATGCTCGCGGTTATAAGAACCAAGACTCTATTGATAAAAATAAAGAGATCAGAAAGGTAACCAGAGGCGAGAATATAGATTTTACGCCTTTTGGGATTGTGAAGGAAGGGAAATAATATTTTATGTGGACTTTAAAAACGACAGATCTAAATCACTTGTTTTTTTGTCGTGCTAGATGGTCATCAAATGGCAGCAAAAGACCTATCGGTAAGTATGAAAATGGAAATTATGCAGTGTCCATAAAATGCTCTCAAAAACAATGGCGCAGATCTTAAAAATTTATTGGCTCTATTCTGAAATACTTTAGCCGACTTAAATCGCTTAGAAGTAAATGATGTTTTAGGGTTTAAAAAGTTTTGATCGCAATGGCAAATGATAAACATCCTCAAAATGTAAAAGAATCAAAAAACATTGTTTTTCCTTACTTATTTTTAGGAGACTACGACCTAAATTGATTAAGAATTTGTTGAAGTGAAGTAAAGTTAAAAACTGAAAATATAGCCTTAAATATGCTACATATTTCAAGCTTTAAAAATTTATTATGGATTATGGAGGTAGTCAATATAAAGTCCATACTTCCAGTAGTTTACTATATGATGATGATGATGATGATCAACTAGAATTTTATCATTTATTTGTCATTATTGTATACGTATAAATCCATGTCAACAGAGGTATGGAAAGAAAAAGACCTCTACCTACGCAACGGATTTAAGTTTGGAAAAAGATGATTGTAATCACTTATTGATCTATTTTAATAAAAAAATGAATACAGTATTCATAGAGGGAAGTCTTATTTAAAGCAGGTAAAAATCAAATTACAAACTTTAATGTCAGAACAAATTTCGGTCTGTGTTGTTTTAAGAGCTAATAAGTTAAAAAAATATAAGATGTATTTAGAGTTGACCAATGTGTTTTCTGAGGTGCGCAATGACGCAAGAAGTAGTAATGCGTTATATTTTTATAAGGTAATTTTTAATAATTTGTTTAAGGGTCAATAGAATGTAGTCCAATCAATTCGTGAAATTAGGATGATAGAGAAGGAAGATCAAACCCCATAATTCTCCTTAACTAAACTATCTAACTTAATAAAACTAAAATAGTTTCAAATTGCTGATACCATTCTCGGGCTTGAGCTTTTATTTTTTTAGAGAGGAGTTTTTATATAATTCTTGTTTGAAATCTAACAAATGAATAGAGGTGTACTTCTTGCCATCTTCATTCACATTCCAAGAAGATTTATTGATACAAGGGCTAAAAATGAAAAGCGTGAGAATACCTTATGCTTTATCCATGTTCATCGCCCCACCTTTATTGCTTATAATGCTGTCACAGTTTGGTAATACCTTCAAAAAACCCCTAATACTTGGCGCAAAAGCATCTATGGAAGTATGTTGTTGAATATTAGGACCACAGGTAGTATATATAGCTAGACTCTCTTTTTTCTGTCTTGGAATGAAATTGAATAATAACTGAGATTCAGTTTGTGCGGCAAGCCGGTCTAAGACTTTTGCTATGGAAGTATAGAGCAAAGTTTTATTTTTACTACGCCCAAAACATTTCCCTCGGTTAGCCTTTTTTAGCTTTATTCCAGACGTTAAAAGTTAATTTTCATCTTCTGTTTTCAGTATTAGCGAGGTAGATTTTAAGTTTTAATATCCATTGCACAACATATATAAGCCCGTTATTAGGTAACATCTCGCTTCCTTGTGCTACATCAGTTTTATATATGGAAGTATCAGGCTCCTTGTTTAAGGCATCAGTATAAGCGACACTATAGAACCATTTATGATATCCTATTCTTTGTGTTGCCTTTTATAAAAAAGATAGCAATGCGCTTTTATTTTTACCATATGCTTCTATACGTAGATCGTATTTTTGGTGTTTTAGCTTTCGCGAAAGCGATATTATAAAACCCATTTTCTCAAAATCAGATTTCATGACTTTAATAAGTCTATCGATAGCTGGATGATAGGTCACCAGCTCATCTGCAGGGGAGACAATGAGTTAGTTCACATGAGCATCAGGATAAATGATCCTGAGCTGATCTGCAATGATGGTACTTTTGAGTAGATCAGATCAGCCAGCATTTGATATTGAAGGAGTAATATACCCTAAACGGCTACATTATACTCCCGTAAAGCATCGTTGAGAGAAGTTTTTTTATTGGTGCTTTCTTTGCGTTCTCCTATAATGATCGCACAGGGAACGTTATAAGTTCCTGCTGGAAATACTTTAGCATAACTCCCAGGAATCACAACAGATCTTGCAGGAACACGACCTTTATATTCAATGGGTTGATCACCTGTTACATCAATAATTTTAGTGCTTGCTGTAAGAACCACATTAGCACCTAAAACAACTTCAGATTCTATATGCACCCCTTCTACAACAATACAACGAGAACCTATAAAAGCGTTATCTTCAATGATGACTGGAGATGCTTGAAGTGGTTCTAAAACTCCACCTATTCCTACACCACCACTTAAATGCACGTTTTTACCTATTTGCGCACAACTTCCTACGGTTGCCCATGTATCTACCATAGTTCCTTCTTCTACGTGAGCACCTATATTGATGTACGACGGCATCAGGATAACGCCTCTTGAAATATAAGCCCCGTATCTTGCTACAGCATTTGGAACAACACGTATTCCCTTACTCTTATAACCTGTTTTCAGTGGTATTTTATCGTGATACTCAAATGGACCACATTCTATGGTTTCCATTTTCTGAATAGGGAAGTATAGAACTACTGCTTTTTTAATCCATTCATTAACTTGCCATCCATCGGCTGTTGGCTCAGCGACACGTATCGTACCGCGATCCAGCATATCTACTACCTCTCTTATGGCGGTTTTAGTGACCCTATTTTCTAATTGAGAACGATCTTCCCATGCATTTTCAATAACGTTTCTTAATTGATCCACGATTTTTTTGACAAATATAAGAGGTGAAGCTATTTCCTTAATGGTTAATGAAGGAGTTTTCACAAAAAAATAACCGCGAGTAGCTCATAGGCAGCAATTTCTTAATGAATTAGCCTCTCAAAATTCAATTAATGATTCACAAATGGCAACTATAACGATTTAGTTATATTTGTGCCTTACTCAATGTTAGATTTGGTTAGAATCATAGAAAACGCGTTATAATTTGTCGGAAATCGCATGCGATATTTTACCAGAACTATCTGTCATGACGACACTTTAAAATAAAACAGGCATTAAAATTAAATTTCTTATTTTAAAAGACAACTTACAACTCTTATGAAAATTAAAAAATTATTAGTGGCAAACCGTGGCGAGATTGCTATACGTGTATTAAGAGCTTGTACCGAGCTTAATATAAAGACTGTGGCTATTTACACGTATGAAGACCGCTATTCTTTGCACCGTAATAAGGCAGACGAATCCTATCAAATAGGAGCAAATGATCAACCTTTGAGGCCTTATTTAGACATGGACGAGATTGTAGGTCTTGCCGTCGATAAAGGAGCGGATGCTATTCATCCTGGTTATGGTTTTTTATCTGAGAACTCAGATTTTGCACGAAAATGTGCGGAGAATGGAATCATATTTATAGGTCCTGATCCAGAGGTGATGGACGCTTTAGGAGACAAGATAACCGCAAAAAAGATAGCCGTAAAATGTAGTATTCCTATAATTCAAAGTAGTGAGAAGCCTCTCACTACTTTGCAAATAGCAAAGCAGGAATCTAAGAAAATAGGCTTCCCTATTATGTTAAAGGCAGCTTCTGGTGGTGGTGGTCGAGGTATGCGTATTTTAAGGAAAATAGAAGACCTTGAAATATCTTTTGATAGTGCTCGTAATGAAGCTTTAAACGCCTTTGGAGATGACACCATGTTTCTAGAAAAATATGTGGAAGACCCTAAACATCTGGAAGTACAAATTGTTGCTGACCGCCATGGAGAAATACGTCATCTATATGAAAGAGATTGTTCGGTACAACGCCGTCATCAAAAAGTAGTTGAGGTGGCACCTTCCTTTAATGTATCTCAAAAGGTAAAGGATCAATTATACAAATATGCTATTGCTATTACAAAAGAAGTAAATTACAATAACATAGGTACGGTAGAGTTTCTTGTCGATAAGGAAGATCATGTTTTTTTTATAGAAGTAAACCCGCGTATTCAAGTGGAACACACGGTTACAGAAATGGTCACTGGGATAGATCTTGTAAAAACACAAATTTTTATTGCTGCAGGATATAAATTAGCTGATGAGCAAATTAAAATCTACGGACAGGAGAGTCTCGCCACTTATGGTTATGCCATGCAGTGTAGATTAACCACAGAAGACCCATCCAATGATTTTACACCTGACTACGGTAAGATCACTACTTATCGAAGTGCGGCAGGAATGGGTATACGACTTGATGCGGGTAATATATATTTAGGATATAAAGTGAGTCCTTTTTTTGATTCGATGTTGGTAAAAGTATCATCCCATGGTCGCACATTGGATGGAGCAGTTCGAAAAATGTCACGTGCTTTAAAGGAATTTAGAATACGCGGGGTAAAAACGAATATTCATTTCTTACAAAATGTAATCACTCATCCCGTATTTAGGAATGGTGCTGTAACCGTCAATTTTATTCAGAATACGCCAGAGTTATTTGATGTCATATTGCCTCAGGACCGGACTTCTAAAGCCACAGAATATCTAGCTGAAGTAATAGTAAATGGTAACCTTGACATTAAAAATATAGATCGGAAGAAGGTGTTTAGAACTCCGAAAATTCCAGTTTACGATCCTAAGTCACCTTTTCCTAAGGGGACAAAAGATTTGTTGACAGAACTAGGTCCAGAAGCTTTTTGTAACTGGCTTCTTAAGGAAAAAAAAATCCATATCACGGATACCACTATGAGAGATGCACATCAATCCTTGCTGGCCACACGCATGAGGTCCTTTGATATGTTAAAGGTTGCTGAAAGTTTTGCAAAAAACCAAGCACAGACTTTCAGTATGGAAGTTTGGGGTGGAGCAACTTTTGATGTGTGTATGCGTTTTTTACATGAAAGTCCTTGGACGAGACTTAGAGAATTACGAAAGGCTGTACCTAATATACTTCTTCAAATGTTATTGAGAGGCTCTAATGGAGTAGGTTATAAGGCCTACCCAGACAATCTGATTGAAAAGTTTGTTGAGAAATCGTGGGAAAATGGAGTGGACGTATTTAGAATTTTTGATTCTTTGAACTGGATAAAAGCAATGGAGCCGAGTATTAATTATGTGCGAGAAAAAACAGGAGGTATTGCCCAAGCCGCCATTAGCTACACAGGAGATATCTTGGATCCCAATCAAACCAAATATAATCTGAAGTATTATATCCAATTAGCTAAAGATCTTGAAAATGCCGGTGCCCACATGATTGCTATTAAAGATATGGCTGGACTCTTAAAGCCTTATGCTGCTACTGAGTTAGTTGCCGCATTAAAAGATACCGTCTCCTTGCCTATACATTTACACACTCATGACACATCATCTTTACAAACAACTACTTATTTAAAAGCTATAGAGGCTGGGGTAGATGTAATTGATTGTGCGTTGGGCGGCTTATCGGGTCTGACGTCCCAGCCCAATTTCAATTCGGTTGTAGAGATGCTCAAGTATCAAGATCGAGCGCCTGAGTTTCACATAGATTCCCTTAATAAATTTTCTAATTTCTGGGAAGATACCCGGGAGTTGTATTATCCATTTGAATCTGGTTTAAAAGCAGGTACTGCTGAGGTATATCGGCATGAAATACCAGGTGGTCAATATTCTAATTTGAGACCACAAGCTGCAGCCTTAGGTTTAGAGGATCGTTTTGAAGAAGTAAAATTAATGTACGCAGAAGTCAATGCTATGTTTGGTCATTTGATAAAGGTAACTCCTAGTTCAAAAGTGGTAGGTGATATGGCTATTTTTATGGTGACTAATAATCTGACTGCTAATGATGTTATGGAAAGAGGACATGAGATTTCTTTCCCAGATTCAGTGATTAGTTTTTTCAAAGGTGACTTAGGACAACCAGTAGGCGGATTTCCTAAAAAAATACAAAAAATTATTCTCAAAAATGTACTTCCTTATACAGATCGTCCTAATGCTCATTTAGAACCTATAGATTTTACCAAGGAGTTTAGTGCTTTTAAACGCAAGTTTCAGAAAGGATTTACACGCACTATTGAGTTAGAGGACTTTTTATCTTTTATGTTGTATCCCAAAGTTTTTGAACAAGCTCACGAGAACTACAAGAAATACGGAAATATTTCATTGATACCTACTAAGAATTTTTTCTATGGAATGGAGTTAAGAGAGGAAATATTAATAGAATTAGAGCCAGGTAAAACTGTAATTATCAAGTTGCTTTCTATTAGTATTCCCAATGAAGATGGTATTCGTACGATCTTTTTTAAAGTGAACGGAGAAAATAGGTCTGTGGATATACTAGATAAGTCGATACATATTATCAAAAATGAAAATGCAAAAATAGACCTAGCTAATCCATTAGAAATTGGAGCACCGTTGCAAGGCTCTTTATATAAGGTATTTGTAAAGAAAGGACAAAAGGTTAAGAAAAATGAGCCGTTATTTGTTATTGAAGCTATGAAAATGGAGAATACCGTTGCAGCTACTAGAACTGGTACGGTAGCCTCTATTACTTTAAAGGCTGGTACTATGGTGACTAAAGATGATCTTGTATTAACTTTAGTGTGAGTCGAGAATAGTTTATTTTTGTAATAATTATGGCAAGATTACTAGCAATAGATTATGGTAAAAAACGAACAGGAATAGCTGTGACAGATCCCATGCAAATTATAGCATCAGGTCTTACTACTGTTGCGACTCGCGATCTTACTAATTTTCTTATAGATTACTTAAGTAAAGAAGAGGTTGACACCATCATTCTAGGGGAGCCTAGACAAATGGATTACACGGATAGTGAGTTGGCTCCATGGCTCAGGAAATATACCCTCCAATTACAAGAGTTATTTCCTAAAGTTAAAATTGAACGTGAAGATGAGCGTTTTACGTCAAAAATGGCGCATGCAGCCATGCTCGCTGGTGGCCTCAAAAAGAAGCAACGACAAAACAAAGCGTTAGTAGATGAAATTGCTGCGGCTATTATTTTGCAGAGTTATATGGATCGAATGAGATAATGTTCCCTATTGATTGTTGAATTTTTGAATTCATCAAAAGGTAACATTTACTCGATACAGAACAATGTTTTGATTTGTTTAATGAAGTAATATAGATTACTGCAATTCAATTGCCATCATCATATGAGTGGAGCATGATTAGAAAACAAATAAATTAACATGTCTTATAAGGCATTAAACAGTATAAATTAATCATTTAGAATATGATTTTACCAATAGTCGCTTATGGCGATCCAGTTTTAAGAAAAAAGGCAAAGAAAATCACTCCTGAGCATGTGGAATTTAAAGAGATTCTCGAAAATATGTGGGAAACCATGTATAATGCTAAAGGATTGGGGCTTGCTGCACCCCAAGTGGGGTTGCCTATTCGACTATTTTTAGTGGACACGTCTCCTTTCGCAGGTGATCCGGATTTTTCAGAGGAGGAAGCAAGTGAATTAAGCCAATTTAAAAAGGTTTTTATAAACGCAGAAATTATTGAAGAGAACGGAGAAGAGTGGGCCTTTAATGAAGGTTGCTTGAGCATTCCCAATGTAACGGAAGACATTTTCCGAAAGGAAGAAGTCGTTATACGTTACCTAGATGAAAACTTTATAGAACACACGCATACTTACAACGGTATGATTGCAAGAGTGATACAACACGAATATGACCATATAGAAGGTGTGTTGTTTACGGATAAAATTTCAAGTCTTAAAAAGCGTTTGATCAAAGGAAAACTCTCTAATATTTCTAAGGGTAAAACTAGTGTGGAATACCGCATGCGTTTTCCAGAAGTAAAAGGTAGAAAACAATAACAGCCTATTTATAAATAAATTTTGTAACCTCCGCATAATTGATGGTATTGATTGTAATTCTATATATTTGTGACTGTTAAAAAAAGAAAATATGACTTTAGAAAATATACTTTCTGTTACGGGAAAGCCAGGTTTATATCAGTTAAAGAATAAAGCCAAAAGTGGTTTTGTAGTAGAATCCTTATTAGATAAAAAAACTTCTATAGTAGGTATTAATCATAATGTGAGTGTGTTAAAAGACATCTCTATTTATACTTATACAAAAGAAATCCTCTTAAAAGAAGTATTTAAAAAAATAGCAGAAAAGGAAACCAACGGCCCTACTATCAGCCATAAATCGGGTAAAAAAGAGCTAGAAGCTTATTTTAATGAAATACTTCCTGATTATGATGAAGAGCGTGTTTATGCTAGTGATATAAAAAAAATAGTGCAATGGTATAATATTCTTCAAACTAATGATCTTTTAGGAACTCTAGAAGAAGAAGAGTAAAACTGCTATTTTACTAAAACTAAAAAGCCTTTTCACCAGTGGAAAGGCTTTTTAGTTTTATTCTCTTTCTCATTTATGGTAGCCCGATCGATTTTGTTCTCAGACTCACAAAGATTTGTCGGTAGTTTGTGTTGATTATGATTATATAAAAAAGTGTTTTTTTATTTGCTCATAGGTTTTATATCATATGTTTTTTCACAACTAATGGAATATCGAACAAGATTCAATCTTCTTCCTATTTCTTAAAAAACGGAATGCGGTACATGATTCCATAAGAATATCCTACGCCTATGTTACCCGTGTCAAAAGTTTTTCCGTAGCCTGGAACATAAAGATTATCAAAATTATCAGGTGTTTTTTCTGTTAGTTGGTGTTTTAATTGAAAGTTTGCGATGAGGTATACATTGTTTAAAACTTCCACTTTAATTCCTAATTGGATTTCTAACCATATCATATGCAACCCAGAGAACTCTCTATCCACTACATTAGTGTAAACAGGAAAGTAATTGTTATCTGTATTATAATCATATCTGTGTAGTGTTTGAGACATGTTTGCATAACCTAATCTGGCACCCGCATATATCATGTTGTCCATGTCCAGCCAGTTTTGATACATATTATAATCTACACCAGCTTTTATAAAAGAGCCTGAAGTCTTATAATCTATACGTTCACTTTTTCTGTCGAGTGATTCATTGCCTATTTCTCCGGCGACGTACAAACGTTTGGACAGTCTATAATCGGCTAGAATTTGAAAGCCAGTATATTCGTCATCGATACTGGTTCTTATTAAACTAGCAAGATCTATTCCCGTGCGCAAACCATAGGTTTGTTTATAGATAATGCTGTCTTTTTTGATCTCGTTTTCGCCTTGCGCAGTACTTAGAAAACAAGTCAAAATAGCT
The DNA here is from genome assembly GCF_047636915.1 of Nonlabens sp. GTDB lineage: Bacteria > Bacteroidota > Bacteroidia > Flavobacteriales > Flavobacteriaceae > Nonlabens. Next base: position 44,339 of record NZ_JBLIGN010000008.1, read on the forward strand.
GCTATACTAATGTAATATTTGAACATGAATGTCTGTATTATTAGTTACATTTTCTAGTACTACAACAGCTTGTTGAATCCATTGCGTTCCCGTAGATTCTGCTATTTGCTCAAATGATAAGTTGTTATAAATGATTTTGAAGCCGCAGGCTCTACTTACGTATTCTTCTTCTAAAACATAGTTGAAATCTATATGGTCAGAATTTATAGTGCCGTCCTCGGTAAGAACTAATTTGTAACTGGTAGTGCTACTGTTTGTACGCAATGGGATAGAAATGCTTTCTGTGTCATTAAGAGAGGTCGAACCAGTGCTGTCTAATGGAGCAAAATCGCTACTTCCTATTTCTTGCACTTGAATGCGATCTACCGCTTTATTTTCTGACGGGCTCGATGCATCTTTGAATTCAATGACCATCCTAGGCGTCACCGCTTGATCCGGTGTGCACAAATCATCCTTTTCACAACTGTTGAAGAGAATTGTTGCGGTAAGAATTAAAAAAACAGTATAAAATCTATTCATTATAATTACTTAGTGTGTTTTTCAGGTTAACTTCCTTTTCATTAATCAGCTTTGATAAAATAGCTGAAGTTGGGCCATAACTGGGTCTGTGTATGTAATCAGAAAGTACTTGATTTCCTTTTTTGTCAAAAATAGTGTAGGTAGGAAACCCTTCCAGTTCTATTTGTTTTTGAACAATTCTACCTTGCTTTGTAGTCAGGAAATAATGTTTGCCTTTGATCTTAAATTCTGCAATAGAAGGTATATACCCATTTTCTTTACTCTCATGGCATAAATAAATAAATTCTACCTCTTCCTTAAACTTCTCGTGAAGTGCAGGGGAAGCCTCTTTAAACTCTGCTTTACAAGGGCCGCACCAGGTAGCCCAGTGGTCTATGTAAATCACTTTTCCTTTTGCGTTGGAAACAATTTCTGCTATGAATTTTGAGGCATCGTCACTTTGAAAAGTTAGTAATTGAGCTTCGGAGGGGATTTGTGGTTTTTCTAACAGATCTTTTGTTTTAAAATACTGCTGTTCCATAAAAGGAAGTAGATCAGAACCTGTAAAATAATCATCCATATAGGAAGCGTTATTTTCATAAAGTTTTGTAGAATGATCATTCAAATCTCTCATAATTAACATAGCAATGGTATGCTGATTTAAATAACTATCTTTTTTCATAGCCGTTTCGATGATGGTTTGATCTATTTCTATGGAGGTTGCTTGTGGAGCCTTTTGTTCTATCTCTTTAGAATCAAAGGAGTGATTATTATACAACAGGTTATTTACGGCAGTTGTATTTATTAGGTCTTGTTTTTCTAATTTGGGTAAATTATTTAAGTCCTCGTAATAAGAGCTGTTCATTTCTGGTGTTCCCTTACCGTAATAATTAGCATAAGACGCATAGTCCATTTTTATATTAAGGGTAGCAAATTTCTTATCTGCGTTGATATAATCTTTTAGGAATTTATTTACGGTCTTATCATTTAAAAATATACTGTAATAATCCTGAATCTTTTTTGTATTTTTTTCTATAAATTTTTCTAAATCACGATAATCCAGTTGGTTTCCTTCCTCAAAAAAAGCATCTGTTTTAAGCGGATTTCCATTTAGGTATGATTGAAGTTTCTTTTGAGTCGTTGCTGTTTTACCACTGAATTTTATACTGTTTTTAAAAGCATCTGGATCTTTACTCTCTGTATAATTTACGGTAATACTATCACCAGGGATAGCCAGAATTTGAAAGCTATTGTTCCCGTAGAAAGTCAGCGTGTTTGCTCTTGTGAAATCGATAGAAGTAGTAAAGTCGCCCTGATCATTTATTATCGCATCCTGTTGAAAGGGTAGTTTAGTCCACATATCAAAGCCATAAATAGTAATTTTTTCTAGAATTAAGGAATCCCTCAGTTGTACATTACCAGATATAACCACTGGCTGGGCTATTTTAGGTGCTTCTTTATTTTCCCTACAAGAACACGTAATTATAACAATCGCGATTACCCAAAATAGTTTTTTCATAACCTGCTATTTTTTTAATTCTAGTAAAACCACATTTTCTACATGATGTGTTTGAGGAAACATATCTACGGGTTGCACTTTTACAATCGCATATATCTCCTCTAGTAACGCAAGATCTCGTGCTTGTGTTGCACTGTTACAACTTACATAAACAATGCGCTCGGCACTTATTTTAATCAATTGTGCTACTACATCTTTATGCATTCCATCGCGCGGTGGATCTGTAATGATTACGTCTGGCTGTCCATGTTCATCAATAAAGTCTTGGGTAAAGACCTCTTTCATGTCACCTGCAAAGAAGCTAGTGTTTTCTATGCCGTTGTGTTTCGCATTGGTTTTGGCATCTTCTATGGCTACTGGAATAGATTCAATTCCTACCACATGTTTGGCTTTTTTGGCTACAAACTGTGCGATAGTTCCAGTTCCTGTATACAAATCATAAACAAGTTCCTCTCCAGTTAAACCTGCAAAATCCCGTGTGATTTTATACAACTCATAAGCTTGTTTACTATTGGTTTGATAGAAAGATTTTGCATTAATTTTGAACTGCAAACCTTCCATTTCTTCAAAGATATGGTCGCGGCCATTATAGCAAATTACATCTTGATCATAAATCGTGTCATTTGCTTTTTCATTTATAATGTATTGCAATGACGTTATTTGTGGAAAGGATTCTTTTAAATGATTCAACAAGGCGATTCTTTGTGTCTCGTTATCTTGGAAAAATTGGATAACGACCATATTCTCTCCTGTTGATGACATGCGGAGCATTAAAGTTCGCAATGTTCCTGATTTTTCTCTAGGATTGAAGTAGGCTATGTTTTCCGCTTTCGCGAAAGCGTGTACACTCAATCTAATATCTTCTCCTATTTGAGGGTGTAGATGGCACTCGTCCAAGTGTAAAATTTTATCCCACATACCTGGGATATGAAAACCAAGCGCTTTTTTATCTTCAATTTCTACGTCACTTTGAATTTCTTCTAATGTTAACCATCGGCTTGCCGAAAAGCTGAATTCCATTTTGTTGCGGTAACGGTATTGTTCTGAAGAACCAGCAATAGGAGTTATTTCTGGAAGCTCCAGATGCCCTATTCTTTTTAGGTTCTCTGTCACTTCTTTTTGCTTGAAGTACAGCTGGCTTTCATAAGTCATGTGCTGCCATTTGCAGCCACCACAAGTGTTGAAATGCTTGCAAACTGGCTCTGCTCTTCTGTCGCTGAGCTCAATAAATTTAGTCACACGACCTTCATAAAAAGACTTCTTTTTCTTATAGGTCTGGATGTTTACCACATCACCAGGGACAGCTTCTGTCAGGAAAATAACTTCTCCTTCTTCTGTTTTTGCAACACTTTTACCTCTTGCGCCAGCATCTACAACTGGTACATTTTCAAAGGTTTTTTGGGCTCTTTTTCTTCTTTTTGACATAGGTTTCAAAATTAATGTAATTATATCAGTTAGTATTTTAATTTACAGGAATAAATTTTCTGTTTTTCTTTCTAATTCTACAGTTCGACAGGCTCGGTTAACGCTAGTGCAGCGCGCGTATTTTTGTGTAAGCAGAAAGCATCATTGAGCTTTGAAAGATGGATGATTCCGTATTTTACTAATGTTGCGTATAGGCAAGTTATGCACAGACAAACTTCGTGCATCCAATTTTTTACCATTATTTTCTTTTTTTTCCATCGCTTATTTATAAGAACCTATAGGTATACTCAAAGCATTTAGGTTTTCGGAGAATTTAGCGGATTTATTTTTTCTTTTGTTAAGGCATAAACTTTCAAGCATAGCTTATGTTAGGGTTGTAAATTTTAACGCAGAGAAAAGGAAAAAGAAAGAGCAGAAAATTCGGAAACCTAGGTGTTTTGATTATGTATCTTTATTTGGCTTTAAAATGTCTTGTGTCAATTGGTGGTTTCTTGTCCATTTTACGATGATAATAAACAGAATCTTAGATGTACCTCGATTCTGTTTTGCAGATGATGCTATTCTTAAATTTTAAAATTGAACAGTACAAAAGCGGGCTACAATTTTTAATTCTATAGTTTAAAGTAGTTTCTTTCATGTTTGTGTTGTCCATTTTAAATTAGGAACCGAGATGATTTCTATTAAGATCCTTTGAATAGCCAAGATTATCGATTTTCTTTAAGAAATTCACAAATTCTTAAAGCTTATTATTATAATGCTGTAATTGAAATGATTAAATTGCAGGAAACGAATAATAGCAGCGATATGAGCGTGGATACACAAAGCAAAGCACAACAATATATAAAACTAGAAGATAAGCATGGAGCACACAATTACCATCCATTACCAGTGGTACTTGAAAAAGGGGAAGGTGTTTATGTTTGGGATGTCGACGGTAAGAGATATTATGATTTCTTAAGTGCTTATAGTGCTGTAAACCAAGGACATTGTCATCCTGCCATCGTAAATGCTATGAATGATCAAGCACAAACCTTGACGCTTACATCAAGAGCATTTCACAATGATAAATTAGGTCTGTATGAAAAATACATGACAGAGTATTTTCAATTTGACAAGGTGTTGCCCATGAATACTGGAGCTGAGGCGGTAGAAACGGCCATAAAAATTGCTCGTAAATGGGCTTATGAGAAAAAAGGAGTGGAGGAGCACGCTGCAAAAATTATAGTAGCTGAAAATAATTTTCACGGTCGTACGACTACTATTATTTCGTTTTCTAATGATGAAGGTGCCCGTAAGAACTTTGGTCCTTATACTCCTGGATTTATAAAAATACCCTATGACGATACGGTTGCTTTAGAGAAAGCATTGCAAGAAGAAAATGTAGCAGGATTTTTAATTGAACCTATTCAGGGAGAAGCAGGCGTTTTTACACCTCACGACGATTACATGAGAACCTCTCGCGATCTTTGTAAAAAGCACCATGCACTGTTTATAGCAGATGAGATTCAAACGGGTATCGCTCGAACTGGTGGCTTGCTAGCTGTTTGTGGTGATTGCAGCTGTGACGCACATTGTGAACGTCAAGAGGCGACTTACGCGCGTCCTGATATTTTAATATTAGGAAAAGCATTATCCGGTGGAGCTTATCCGGTAAGTGCCGTACTTGCAGATAATGAGGTAATGAACGTAATTAAACCTGGTCAGCACGGTTCTACTTTTGGTGGTAATCCTGTGGCTGCAGCCGTTGCAATAGCAGCATTAGAGGTTGTGAAGGATGAGCACTTGATCCAAAATGCACGTGCCTTAGGTACTTATTTCAGATCTGAAATCAACAAATACATCGATACAACAGACACGGTTACTCTGGTTAGAGGGAAAGGTTTGTTGAATGCCATTGTTATTAACGATACAGAAGATAGTGAGACCGCTTGGAACATCTGTTTGAGGTTGAGAGATAATGGATTGCTTGCAAAACCTACTCACGGGAACATTATTAGATTTGCGCCGCCTCTTGTTATGACTAAAGGACAACTTGATGAGTGTATAGCAATAATAATTAAAACTTTAAAAGAATTTGAATAGCATTAACTTATTCTAAATTAACTTTTGAATAAATCCAAATATTTTAGATTTGTGAAGTCGAATAATGGAAGCATAGCTTGTGTGGCGAGTTAGGCTTAACTAAAGCTGTGGTTGGTGTATGGTATTTCGATTTAAAATGAGGTAAAGTTATGGAACAACAAAAACAGCCTCAGTACACCACAATATAATTATCGAAACACTGATGGTTCTCCTTCCAAACTTTGGCTGACCGAATCGGTAACAGTTACCATATTATGTTGCTAGGTTTTGGAGTTGTTGTTATGTTTTATAGCTCGCAAGTAGAAAGCAAACACAGGTCGGGAGATTTTTAAGGAGCTATAAGTGTTCGTAATACCGCAAAAAATTGGTTCATAGTAGCTGCAGTAACTGCCGGTGTATGGTTGATTGTTTTGCATTTATAGGGGTTCTTGCAGCAATCGCTGATGGCGGATTCTTAGAGTGTTTAAGTTCAGAATTCCATAGAAGGAAAAATTCTTTTATTTTAGAAACGAAGATTATAGGGACTGCGTCCTTTTTAGGTAAGGCATACAGAGAAAATAACACCTGTTTTACATGACTATGTCAAACTTTATTCAGTGGAAGAGAGTACTTATTACATGCGGTGCATTGATCTTGATCGGCACCGCATTTTTTGTATTTAAAAATCACCATCCAGAAGGATCTTCTTTTTTCCCCTCAATGCTCTAGTAAACAACTAACAGGTTATTATTGTTCTGGCTGTGGATCACAACGAGCAGTTCATTCTTTATAGAATGGAAATTGAGAAAAGGCTTATAATTATAATCCCTTATTGTTTTTTCTATTGCCTTGTGGATTTCTAGTAGGTGTCTTTGAATGGATTTCTAAATTTAGAAATCACCCATTTAGAGTCGTCCTTATTCATAAATATCTGATTCTAATAGTACTTGTAGTTATCGTCATTTATATTTACAAGCGGTTATGGTCCCCGTTTAGGAGGAGTTAATTTACTTTTTAAATGTCGGATTTAATGAGTTTAATTTTCACTCTTATTTCTTATAATAATAGAAATGTGGCGCAACTATGGTTATATTTTTTTGTTCAGGAGCACAAAAAACAATTCAGATTCCTTAATGAAAGTTAAAAAGCAAATTGGTACAAGTAGATTTTGCATTGTAACTAGGTAATTATTCTATTAAAACTCCTTTCTAAAGGAAATGATTATATATGCTCTTCCTTGTTTTGCAGCACGGTGTGTGTTGAAGCGAAAGAGATAGGTATGAATTTTTGAGATATGTAAGTTTCACAAATAAGGTTGGAACTCGAGGAGTAGAACAAAAAAAGGGAAAGCGCTAGCTTTCCCTTTTTTAAGTATAAAGTGTTCTATTATAATCCAGAACAGGCAGTGTCTCTCATTTCTATATACTGACTTAGCTGGTCTTCTGTAACGCTTGGATTACCTTCCATTCCTTCTACAAATTTACTCCAAAATTCACAGGCAAACTCTGGTGAATTAGAAATCATGTAGTAGAGATAAATAATAAATGCCGTAAACAGCAGTGATACTATTAGAGCAATAATAGCCACAATTTTTGCACTATTCATCGCTTTTAAGTTGGTGTATTCTTCAGGATTAATACTGGCTTTTTTAATTTCAGAACGAGCTACAAAAAGGCCTATTAGGGAAGGTATCCATCCAATTCCGAAACAGCAGCATATAAAACCTACCGCAGATAATATGTATACTAATGTTGTATTTAATTTTTGCATGTTAATTTATTTTTGATTGTGAAAAAAAAAGGAAAGCGCTAGCTTTCCTTTTTTAGTAAAAATGTCAATTATATACATCCAGATTCTTCCATGGCATCTAACATAGGAGCCAGTTGATCTTCTGGCGTACCATTTTCTATAGACCAATCATAGATCCACTGATAGAATTCACATTCGTTAAGAGTGGCATAAATGAATATCGATAAACCTATTAAAGATACAACTAGAGAGACTATCGCTACAGTTTTAGCTGTTTTCATTGTTTTACCATTTACATATTCATCTGGATTTGTGTTGTATTTGTTAAGTTCTTTAGAGGCTACCACAAGAGCTATAATCGCTGCAATAGTTCCAATACCGTATAGCCAGCAACATAAAAGTCCTGCCACAGATAGGATGTAAACAAGGGTTGTATTTAATTTTTTCATGGTTGGGTTGTTGTTAAATTTAAAAGTTAGTAGTTGGTTTCTTCACAATGTTACATAATTTTTAATGAATTGCCATTTTTATAAAATAACTAGTAAGAATCGTGCCTATGGTTATCACCGTAGCCCACAGTTTAATTTGTTCACCGTTTCTAATATCTTTAAACCAGTCAAAAATAAGAAAAAAGAACAAAAAAATTCCTGGGAATAATCCAGGATATAGGAGAAAAGATTCGAAAATATTACCTTCAAGTAAAAAAGAAATGGACCGCTGGATTCCACATCCAGGACAATCCATTCCTATTAATTGTTTGCTCATACAAGGCAGCATCCAGCTATCGTCTATGAGAATTGATTTCATATTAGTTGGAAACGCTTACTTTTACAGTAGTTTCTTTACTATCCTGAGTGGTGATTTTAGTTATATAAATCGCACTAGACAGAGAAGCGGTATCAAAAATATAACTGGTTTGAGCTGTTGATAGCTTTTCAGAGAAGACTAATCTACCAGCAAGGTCGTACAGAGATATTTTTGTAACTTCTTTAAGATTTGGATTTAAAACGCTAAGTTTTCTAGTTCCATTATTTTGAAAGACATCAAAATTAGTTGCTTCTACTAGGTCACTTCCCAATGTGCTAGAAGTGTCTTTAAATGTGATTTCAAAGCGATCTGTGTAGTGACCTGATTCAATTAACAATGTTTTGTTTCCCGCTTTGATGTCGTGATACGTTCCTGTTTGTAAGTCGTGAAGGTAAACATGTGCTGGGTCAAAATTAGCCATAAATGCGATTTCAAACTCAACATCTATAGGAGCGGTAAAAGAGCTAGCTACTTGAATCCCTAATGGGATTGCCATATTTTCATCAAAAGCTTGTGAAGAAAGCCCATATTCACCACTAGTCCCTATTTGAATATAGGCATCGGTATTGATTCTTCCTGATATGGGACCTTCCCAAGCATAATCATAATCTTGAGAAGTACTGTCGTCAAAGATAAAACTCAACGGTCTCGCATAAAGTCCATTAGGGACTACATTAATGATCATTTTAGGAATTTGACTTGCTGCTATTGTGTTTTGTGGATCAGTGTTGCCAGGAGCAACTTTAAATAATGAAGTATCTCCATCTTCTCTTTGAAATACTCGCATGCTGTTGTTAAATTCAATTGCTTCTCCTGTAATGCCAGGTCCAAGGATTCCACCATTTATACCAGGAGAAATATTTGTTGTAGCAGCTTGCTCAAAAGCATCAGGTATCCCATTAATGTTTTCAGAATAATATACATCTGTATTGGTCCTTGATATAAAAAAACCTTGACCTATAGCAACATACCTTCTTTTACCGTCAGGATTTATATTGCCATTAGTTGATCCTAAAGGTCCTCCTGGAGGATTTGGTGGTCCTCCTACTGGTGTCGATAGATTGATAGTTCCATCATTATTTGTTCTTCTAAACACGGCTTCTTGATACGTCCCAGTTGTGGTGAATTCTCCTGTCAAAAGCTCTTTAGCAAAACCCAATGGGACATACCTGCCATAACCACCTAGGTAGCTGGTTAGCATGTGAGAACTTTCTTCTTGAGACTCCCAAAACTCTACCCATGGATCCATTTTAACATCATTCACCGATAACCCACCTTGATTACCGGCGTTTACTTCTATAAACTTCTTAAGATCCAGAGCGCTTGGATATGGATTTCCAGCAAGTGTCGCGTTGTCATTTCCCACTCCTACATAGATTGTACCGTTATTCGGGCGACCTCTAAAGTCATATCGTTGTCCAGTAGCTGCGTTAAAAGTGCCGTTGTTGAGGGTTCCATTATCAATCACTCCTTTCATAGTGAAACCATAACCAGATTTATTTGTTTGTGCTCCATTAAAAATACTCCAACCTGCATAACCAGTTGTTGCATTTCCCCCACTGTCATAGGTCCATAACCATCTACCAGCTATGCGCAGTGGTGTTCCATTTATACTACCGTCATCTGACTGACCGTATTGTGTACTATAACCTAATATTTGAGAGTCTCCAAATGTAGTAGTATAATCTGTTGTGGTGGGAGCTATCGCTCCTCCAGTATCTACTGTAGGATATTTGATTTGTGAGTTGCTAAAACCAACATTACCATCGACACCCGTGCTTTGATTGCTTACTGGTGAAGACCAGTAATTGTAACTGTATTCGTTTGAGGTTCCTTCTTGAAATAAAGAAATAAGCCCTGCCCCTTCATTAGGGGTATTAATACCTTGCATAAGTTGCGCTTCTTCTCTTAAATAAAGTTTAGAGTCAGCGTCTTCTAAATTGATTTCTTCCTTTACGAATATATCCGTTCCTTTGGAATAAATAAAATGATCTCCTTTGACAGTTAGCTGAGCTGTTGACATTTGGAAAGTGAAAACAATCGAAAATAAATATATAAATTTTTTCATAATACTATCTTAATGATCCAAAAGTAAATTATTAGGACGCTACATTTTATTTCTTTTGAATATATTTATAGATTTGCAGCAATAATAAAGACTAATATAATAAAAATGCCGATAAAAAACAATATTAAACAACTGATAAACGGTTTTGTGATACTATTAGGGGCTGTATTCTTACTTTATTCTGTCATTAATGAGTTCATATCTGTTTATTTTAAGGTTGTAGGACTTATATGTATAATGTTTGGTGCTTATCGAGCGAGTAATCATTGGGTGGCTCATAGGGATGATCATTTAGCCAAAGACTTAGAAGAAGAAGAAGAAGAAGAATTAGAAAAAGACGAATAAACTCATGTCTCAGTTTAAAAAAGGAACTCGTGTGCTGGTACTAGATGATGAATTTGGTGGTGTGGTAGCTTTCGCGAAAGCCGAACAAATAACTATCTTAACAGATGACGGTATAGAAATAACCTACCATCAAAAAGAGCTTATATTAGATAGGCCTTTTAAAGTATCTCATGTCGTTCGCAAAGAAGAACCGGCTCTTAAAAGATCCAAAACAAGACAAATCTCTAGAAAAAAGTCAGCTTTTATTCCTGCGGTAGAGATAGATTTGCACCTACATCAGTTGGTGAAATCAGAGCGAGGAATGGATGCTTATGACAAGCTCAATCTGCAAATAGATACTGCGCGGCATAAAATAGAATGGGCGATAGAAAACCGTGTTCCTAAGCTTGTTTTTATCCATGGCGTAGGTCAAGGGGTGCTTAAAGAAGAACTCAACTATTTATTTCGCCGCTACGATCAGATTAAATTCTATGATGCCGATTATCAAAAGTATGGAAAAGGAGCTACTGAAATATACATACTTCAGAACCTGTAACAGGTATGAAATTTGGTGTGCATTTCAATAACAACTCGCTTGTTCTATACTCGCCAAAAGGATAGGTCGTAAAAATAATTTCCTCTCTATCGTTTTGTAAACTCAAATTTGTGATGTTTATGGACAATTGATTAATTCTTTTAATGCTGTGTTCTCGATATTCCTCTATGATCGGGTTTGCTATTTCTGGGTTAGAAGAAAAAACTAAATAATTAGCAATACCGCTTGATGTATGATCATCTGTTGGATCAAGATTGCCATTTATATCTTCATTAATGGTAAGAACACCATCATCATCATCATCAGGATCTAGATAATTTAAAATATTTTCATCTTCTATGCTCCTATCCGTATTGCGACTTGCAATTGGATCAATTATGCCATTGGCATCTAGAACGACACCTTCATCAATGGTCAGAACATTATCACCATCATCATCACTATCCAAGTAATCTAGTATTCCATCTCCATCAGAGTCTTGAGTAGTCGCTATTAGATCGATAACACCGTCCACAAATATGGCACCTTCCTGCTCCGCTGGGATACCATCATGATCATCTTGACTCCGTGTTTCTGTGGTTATTGATATTTCACCAGAAAATGCCCTGTAAACCTCAGTAACTACTGGTGAACTAGGTGGTATGTTGTTGCAATAGTAATCAGATCCAACAGCGGCGTTGAACTTGCGGTATTCAAAGGAATTGGTGCCGTTAGATATAAGGTATCCATCGTACTCTCCAGCGGTAATTAAAATGGCATCACTAGTTTGAATTTGTAGAACCAAGCTTTCAAAGTTGGTGTTTTCGTTTTTATAAAAAACAAAATTATTGCTAGTTGAATTCACCGCAGTAGGATTACACGCCTCTACAGAAGCATCTTCAAAATCAAAGTCGTTAGTAATGATGTCTCCATCATCACAGCCTAGTAAAACTATAGGGAATATAAGGTAGAGTAGTTTTTTCATAATCACAAAAGTAGTCAATCATATTAAAGCGTTAAAGGGTAAATTTTATTGTAAATAATCTATTTTTGTAGTATGAGACAAGTTTATCTAGATAGCGCAGCAACCACACAAATGAGACCAGAAGTCATCACAAGAATGACTGAAGTAATGAACGAAGTACATGGGAATCCAAGTTCTACGCACAGTTACGGTCGCAGTGCAAAATCACTTATAGAAACGGCGCGCAAGAATATAGCAGCTCAACTTAAGGTCACGGCTGCCGAAATTATTTTTACCTCTGGTGGTACTGAGGCCGACAACCTTGCTATTCACAGTTGTGTGCGCGATTTAGGAGTAGAACGCATCATTACTACTTCTATAGAACATCATGCCGTAATTTATATCGTAGAGCACTGTGCAGCAAAATATGGAACCGAAGTCGTTCATGTAAAATTGAAGGAATGCGGTACACCTAACTATATAGATCTAGAACAATTGCTTTCCTCTAGTGATAAAAAAACGCTAGTTTCTTTGATGCATATCAATAATGAGATAGGGAACAAACTAGATATGGATCGAGTAGGAACTTTGTGTAAAAAATACAAAGCCTTGTTTCATAGCGATTGTGTACAGTCTATAGGACATTATGAAATGGATTTGGCCAAATTACCAGTAGATTTCACAGCGGTGTCTGCGCATAAGTTTCACGGTCCTAAGGGAGTCGGTTTTGCCTTTATAAGAAAAGGAACTGGTTTGAAACCTCTTATCCTAGGTGGTTCTCAAGAACGAGGGATCAGAGCAGGGACAGAAAGTGTACACAATATTGTAGGAATGGATCTTGCTATGCAAATGGCTTATGATACTTTAGAAGAAGATCGCGCCTTTGTGTTGGATCTTAAGAATTATTTTAAAGAGCAATTAGAAGTTCATATTCCTGGAGTAAAATTTAACGGAAATTGTAACGATCACGATAACAGTACGTACACCTTACTAAATGTGTGCTTACCATGCCCAGCAGATAAGGCTGCGATGCTATTGTTTACGATGGATTTAAAAGGAATTGCTTGTTCTAAGGGAAGCGCATGCCAGAGTGGTTCTCAAAAAGGGTCGCATGTATTAACTAACGTTCTTACCGAAGAAGACTTAAATAAGCCTAGTTTGCGTTTTAGCTTTTCTATTTACAATACAAAAGAAGAGTTAGAATATGTGGTCGGTATATTGAAAGAATATATAGAGGGTATAGCGGTATAAATCTTTAAATGCCAAAAACCCTGATTATTCATTCCCATCGGTGTTCCTTTTGAAAATGAATAGTGCCTTTATAATCAGTTATTTAGGGCTCTTTTATTAAATTTCAACTCCATTTTGTCACTCCAGAAAATTTGGCTAAAAAGGGTGTTTCAAAAGAAACAAACGTTGCCCAAATTTGTATAGAATCCAGTAGTCAAACAGCAGTTTATTTAGCACGTCACCATCTATTTGTTTGCTCTTCGGTGATCTGTTTTCCTATGAATAAAGGGAAGCTTTCTTTTGATTCAAATGAAGTTTCTCTAAAGGAATGATCTTGTAAAATTTCTTTATTGAAATGGATCTCTTGTTTTCAGCTTATTAAAAATCAGAATAATATCAGCAGAATTAAACCTTGTTTCTTTCTGTTTTCTAAATTTAGACTCAAAGACTAACAACTACAATCTAGCGATCAACCTCAAGTTAAAGACTCTCGGTGTCAATCGTACAGGAACGGCATATTGAGCACTGGTGGCAACATCTCTTACCCACAGGTTAGAAATTTGATTGTTATAATCAAAGATGTTAAAGATTTGAGCTCCTATTGAAAATTCTTCAAAGTTTTGAAGCCAGCTGCCTTCTTTTGCTTTTTTCTTATCACCTACGAGGACAAATTGAACGCCCAAATCTGCTCTGAAATAGTCTTTTAAACGGAATTTGAAGTCGTAAGGGTCTGCATAGCTAGGTGATCCACCAGGTAGTCCAGAGCTGTACACCATGTTGATGTAGGCTTTTAAATTAGGAATGTTAGGCACATAATCTTGGAATAGAAAAGCAACTTTAAGTCTTTGATCTGTTGGTCTGGCGATAAAACCGCGACCATCTAGGTTTTCTTCCGTCTTTAAGTATCCAAGGGATATCCAGCTTTCGGTTCCTTTTACAAACTCTCCCGCAAGACGCACATCTAGACCATAAGCATAAGCTGTTGCATTATTGTTTGCTCGATAACGAATTCTTACATTTTCAAGCGTGTACGTATTTACGTCAGTCAGGTTTTTGTAATAAGCTTCACTTGTTAATTTAAAAGGTCTGTTCTTACCGTCTTTTGCCATCCAGTCAAAACTCCAATCGTTACCTAGAACAAAATGAACTGATTTCTGCGCTTTTACATCAGGATTTACAACTCCTTGTTGGTTGCGTAATTCTCTATATAATGGTGGTTGATCATACCAACCTGTAGAGAACCTAAAAAGCATGTTGTTATTTTTCCAAGCGGGCTTTATAGCAACTTGACCACGAGGTGAAAAAACTGTTTGAGTTGTACTTGCAATATCTTGGCCGCTTACATTCCAGGTATGAGAACGCACACCAGCGTTCCAGTAAACTTCATGATCTCCTAGATAACCACGACTGCTGTATTGAGCAAACGCCTGCAACCTGATGACTTGTACATCATTATCGGCACTTACCGTCTCAAAAGAATCTAAAGGAGCTACATAAGAAAAATACGGCTGGTCATTTGCTGAAACGGATGTCGGTCTTATATTAAAACCAGCACTATCAATCACTGTATATTCTCTCAAACGATCTCTTATATCTTCAGAATTGAATTTCAAACCCCAATCCAGCTGATCATTTTCCTTTTTTCCTGTATCGATTTCTAGTGTTCCTTTGTGTTCTAAACTAACAATAAGTGCATCCAGGTCATTACGTCCGTGATCTAATTCACTGCCTATGCCACGAGTAAAATCTACTTCTCCGAGATCATCGCCACCTATATTTGTGTTGGGCCTTCCGATACGGTAACGACCTAAAATATCAAAATGTTCTTGCTCTTGTGTATGGTAAACGCTGGTTATAAATCGCAAGTTCAAAAGCTTGTTGACATCATAACTGGCTTTCATGGCGCCAAAATAGGTTTCATATTGATCGTTTTCTCCACCGTCATAATCTATAAGCAAAGCCTGCGCATCATTTACAGTTCCAAAATTTGTTTGTGAAGTAAGCGGTTCAAATTCGTAGCTATTGATCGCAATGTTTCCTAAGAAACTCAATTCAAATTTGGGACTTAATTGATAGGTTAGATAGGTTTGTGCATCTATAAATACCGGTCTTGTGATTGCCTCAGTCTCTCGGGAATTTACAAATAAACTGTTGTTTCTGTACCGCACTCCTAATATTCCTGTTGCTGCTTTCGCGAAAGCGGTACCTTCTACAAAAGCATTAACACCTAAAAAGCTAGCGTCTATTCCTGCTCCAAATTCAGTAGGACGGCGGTAATCAATGTCGAGAACAGAACTCAATTTATCACCATATTTAGATTGAAAACCACCAGCACTGAAGTTTACACTGCGCACTAAATCGGCATTTACAATACTCAATCCTTCTTGCTGTCCACTGCGTATCAAAAAAGGACGGTATACTTCAATCTCATTGATGTAGACCAAATTCTCGTCAAAATTACCGCCACGCACAGCATATTGTGTACTCAGCTCATTGTTAGAGGAAACTCCTGGAAGGGATTTTAATAAATTTTCTACACCAGGTTGCACTCCGGGAATAGCTCTTACTATGGTAGGATTTATATTAATAATACCAGCAAATTCTTTGGTTCGAGTGTTATTAATAAATACCTCAGTAATTTGTTCAATATTTGTTTTGAGGACAGGATTAAATTCTAGAGGAGCTTTACCATCGAGTTCTAGATCTTTTATAGTAGCAGATTTGTACGAAACCGATGTGAATACAATGGTAAGCTTTTGATTTGCAGGAACAACCAGTCTATAAAATCCAGTCTTGTCGCTTGCTGTACCTAGAGTAGTTCCCAGTACATTTATATTAACATCTGTAAGGGGTTTGTTGTTCTCGTCAAGTATAATTCCTTGAATAATAGCCTCTTGAGCATACATAAAACTGGTGGCGAGTAGCGCAATAAATAGTAAGAAATTCTTCAAATTGTCGGTTTAGCTTTTGCGATAAAATGTAGCTTCAAATGTAGTGCTATTTCCCACATTATCTGTAGCGATCACTTGGAGCTCATTTTCTGTATCAGTAACGACACCATCTGCAAAATCGTGTGTAAGTACTCCAGTTTTATAATCGTATTCCGTTAAAATGAACTTTCCGTTAACCGTTGCGCGATAAGCATCTACTCCAGTATCCTCATCGGTTAGTTTTAATTTTAAGCTTGTATTCTTGGTGATCCATTGTTTGTTTTTAAAGTTTACTGGCTTTATAGTTGGTGGTACATCATCTTTACTTATTGCATAAGTGCCTAATGTTCTTGTTGCTGCGCTAAGAATATTCCCTTTTCTTCTCGTGTTGACATGATAGACAGCTCCCCAACCGGTCACTCTTCCTATATAATACTGTTTGATATTATCGTTTTGCTTTGAACTCATGTCATAACTAATAATCATGTTTTTATGAAGTGGTACAATATCACGGTGCACTTTAAGGGTATCTGCATTTTGTGCGATATCGAGAAATTCACTTTCGTACAAAGCATGTTTGGGAATCATCAAAGAAAAAGGGCCGTTTTTTTGATGATAGGTAAGGTTATGATTTATAAAAGTGAGCTTTTCATCATTAGGAAATGGAATAGAATCTGGAGCAGGATCATTTTTAATATTCATATTAATCTCCACCTGATTTTTTTTAAAATCCTCAATTTTTATGCTATAGGAATGAGTGGTGTTTTTGTCATACAATTGCAGCACTCCTTTATTGATGTTGTCTTGATACATGCTCAATGGACTCCCATTTGGTATATATAATCTAGAGATGCGACTTTTGGTATTTTTAAAATGTTCGTAATCGATCATTTGATTGATGTGTCGGGACTCATTAAAAGCATACCGATCAAAGGTTATTTCAAAATTTTTACTGCCATTGAAAAAAGTTTCGATGTGGAAAGCTCCGTTTTGATTATTAGCGCCATTTTGTCGATCGCTCGTATTGACACCTATGCCTATTTCTCCATAAGCACGGAATGCCTCAACTTTAAATTTACCATCTTTAAGTGGAATCAGTCTTAAAAGTTTTGCTTTATTTTTTCCGTTTACGGTAGAGGTTTCGTTTAAAGGATAGGCTTTAATTTGTTTCACCAGCGGCCTTTTGGTATCTGGAATTTCTATTCCCATTATTAATGGATTAATAGGTCTTGCAGCACTATCTCTAATTTCAAAATGCAGGTGTGGCCCACCGCTACCGCCAGAATTACCGCTGTAAGCAACTACCTCACTTTGATCCACTCTCAACTCTAAATCAGTAGGGAATAATTGAATGGTGTACGCTTCATTCTCGTATTGTTTTTTCTTAAGATATTTTTCTATACGTGGTGAGAACTTTTCAAGATGTGCATATACACTGGTGTAACCGTTAGGATGCGTTATGTACAAAGCCTTTCCATAACCATAACGCTCAATTTTAATACGGCTTACGTAGCCAGACGCTGTGGCATAAACTTTTGCACCTGTGCGCTGATTTGTTTTGATATCCAGACCGCTATGAAAATGGTTGGATCTTAGTTCGCCAAAAGTGCCACTCAATCTCAGATTTATATCCAGCGGATTTGCAAAATAATTTTGAGGAAGATTACTGATCGTTTGGCTTTCGCCCAAGCGAGACATCAATAAAAATACTGCCAGAAAAAAAAAGAAGTGTCTTATCATAACCTAAATATATAAGGAGTTATCTGTTATAACAAAGCTTTTCAAACTTTGTTCCATAAATAGTTGATTTATCTAAATGGAATCTTAAATTTGTATCTACAGCATTTAATTTGTCAGTATGCCTACATTATCTTTTCAGATTTCTGAAATAGAATTAAAGATCAAGTCTTTACTATCTGAAAACTCTAGATTAAAGGCGCAAAGGGGTGATAAAGAGGAACGCATTGTTGAACTTGAGAAAGAAAATAATGCCCTTATTACAGCGTTTAAAGAAAGTGAAGATAGAAATGTGGCGCTTAAAACTGCAAATGCAATGCTGGGTAGTGACGATTACAAAACAAAAACTAAGCTCAAAATAAGTGCATTGATCAGAGAGATCGATCAGTGTATTGCTCAATTGACATAATAGTGGCAGATAAACTTAAAATAAAAATTTCAGTAGCTGATAGGGTTTATCCACTAACCATAGATCCTTCTCGTGAAGAAGGTTTGCGTAAAGCAGCAAAAAGTATAGAAGTCATGATGAAGCAACTGGAACAAAGCTATGCGGTGAGAGATAAACAAGATCTCCTTGCTATGTGCGCGTTACAGTTTGCTGCAAAAGCGGAGCAAATTACCATAGATGATAGTGCCGATGTGGAACAGGCCAAAGAACAGTTGAATGTTCTTAACCTGTTGCTCGACAAGCAACTATCATAGTCGTTCTTTAAACATAACAGTTACTACCTGCACTTGTTAATATTTTTTGGTGAACTCAACACGTATTTCTTTAAAAAAGGTGAGTCGTGATTGTAAAAGCAAGCCGGACCTATGAGCCGGATCCTTGATCAGTCAGTTAACCTTATACTTAATTTAAGGAGTTCATTCAAAACCCAAACTTGTGCAGGTTTTTTTATATCCAAAATCCAATGACAGAAATAATTATATACGCCATCGTGGCGCTGATACTAGGCTTATTAATAGGCTTCTTTATAGCAAAATCAATAGTTGAAAAAGGCAAGGCATCGAGTCTCGTCGCGTCAGCTATAAAGAATGCTGAGTCCCTGCTCAAAGAAGCAGAAGCAAAAGGAGAGAAAATCTCTAGTGAAAAACTCTTTAGAGGTAAAGAGAAATTTATGGAATTAAAATCTAGGCATGAAAAAGAAATTATGTCTAGGGAGCAGAAAATGAAAGATGCAGAGAAACGCACTAAGGATAAAGAGTCCACTGTCTCTAATGAATTAGCCAAAGGAAAAAAATTAAGCCAGTCGCTGGAAAGCAAGCTTAAAGATGTAGAAGGTAAGCGAGAGTCCGTCTATAAACGCATGGAAGAAGTAGATAGGTTGCATGAATCACAAATCAAACAGCTAGAAGTAATAAGCGGTATGTCTGGTGAAGATGCCAAAAAGCAACTCGTGGAGTCTTTAAAAGATAAAGCAAAGACAGAAGCGATGGGAATCATACAGACTACCATTGAGGAAGCAAAACTTACCGCTACTCAAGAGGCTAGGAAAGTTATCATCAATACCATTCAGCGCATAGGTACAGAAGAAGCGGTAGAAAACTGTGTATCTGTTTTTAACCTAGAGAGTGACGATGTTAAAGGACGTATTATAGGTCGTGAAGGGCGCAACATACGTGCGATTGAAGCAGCAACTGGTGTAGAAATTATAGTAGATGACACTCCAGATGCGATTATATTATCTTGTTTTGATTCTATACGTAGAGAAGTAGCCCGTTTATCACTGCATAAATTAGTTACCGATGGACGTATCCACCCAGCGCGTATTGAAGAAGTAGTTGAGAAAACTAGAAAGCAAATTGATCAAGAAATTGCTGAGGTAGGAAAACGCACGGTAATCGATCTTGGAATTCATGGATTGCATCCAGAATTGATCAAAATGGTAGGGCGTATGAAATACCGCTCTTCTTATGGACAGAATTTATTACAACACAGTAGAGAAGTAGCAAAACTTTGTGGAACTATGGCTGCAGAGTTAGGTCTTAATGCAAAACTTGCTAAACGAGCGGGTCTTCTTCACGATATTGGAAAAGTGCCTGAAACAGAAGATGAAACTCCTCACGCAATATTAGGTATGAAACTGGCTGAAAAGCATGGTGAAAAGCCAGAAGTTTGTAACGCAATAGGAGCGCACCACGATGAGATTGAGATGACCTCTTTACTTTCTCCTATAGTTCAAGTATGTGACGCGATAAGCGGTGCTCGTCCAGGAGCAAGAAGACAAGTGTTGGATTCTTATATCCAGAGATTAAAAGATTTAGAAGAAATTGCCTTTGGATTTAAAGGTGTAGAAAAAGCGTATGCGATTCAAGCTGGAAGGGAATTAAGAGTAATGGTAGAGAGCGAAAACATCAATGATGATCGTGCGGCACAACTATCTTTTGAAATCTCACAAAAGATCCAAACGGATATGACCTATCCAGGACAGGTGAAAGTAACCGTGATAAGAGAGACCAGAGCTGTCAATATCGCCAAGTAAGAATTAAGACTATATAAATAAACTCCTGATTTCGATAAGTTGAAATCGGGAGTTTTGTTTTCTAGTAGGACCTTTTTAATCACGAATATTTTATAAATGAGGAACCCATACATCTGATTCAACTAAATTGATTTTGGGATATCTTAAATTAGTACAGTGCCTACTGCATACTACCTATTACTTATTAATTTACTAAATATCCAGTAAAGTTATTTTGGTTTGGTTCAGCATCAGAATAATAGTTCAGTCTCGCGTTTCCTATATAATTAAACAAATAGTGATAAGAAAATTCTTGGTTATGAATATTTCTGTTATTTACTATTTATTCAACCGTATTGTTTTTAGATAAGTAAGTTGGACCTATATAAGGCAGGTAAGTATCTCAGCTTATCATAAAACCTTTAAATGGATTTTTTTCATCATCATAAGGATAGGTGTAACTCGATGAAGCAAAATTACGCTCCGATCTACTAACGTTTTCAAAATGGGCATCATCATAATAGCTGGTGTCTGAAAAGCTAACTTCCGTACCTCTTTGTTGAGAATTAAAATACAACTCTTTCAACGTTCCATTAGGATAATAACGAACATAACGTTCCTCTAATCTATAATCACTAGCCATAAGAACGCTTATCAATAAGTTGTTCTCGCTATACGTATAAGTATATTTCTTAAATACTTCAAATTCATTACAAATATGTTCCTTTTTGATATTACAGAATCGTCTGTTGTGAGTCATTATAGTAACACTCATAAATATTCTTCTTATAAAACTGATAATGTGGCAAGAAAAAGCCATTTTATGAACGTTATCTGTATTTAGAACATACTCAAATTCACCGTCTTTCCGTCGGTCCAGAAGCAGTCTGACTAAGGACAGACCTCATATTTTTATTTAATGTTTCATGGAATAATTCGTTGAGAATTATATGAGGTTCTTCTAATTCAAAACCCGGCGCTGCACGACTTAATAGATTGTGTGCAAGTATTTCCTCATTTTAATTTACATCATCATTAGTGCCACTTAAAATAGAATCAATAGAAGTCTTTATAAAAATTTACAGAAAAGTAGCTTTTCATAGATTTTAAATTACCTACTCATCATAAATAGAAGCATATCCTTTTTCTGGAACTTCAAAAAACTTTCCAGTGACATAACGATAATGCTGGTTCATAGCCGCTAGGTTTTTGAGATCTTCTTTGTCAAAATGTATGGAGTCTGATGCTAGGTTTTCTTTGATACGACCTTCATTCGTAGATTTAGGAATAACGGCTGTGCCACGGTTGACACTCCAATGGATCAATACTTGTCCGGGGCTGGCATGGTGTTTTGTAGCAATAGTTGTTATAGTATCATTTTGCAGCATGTTCGGCTCATTATCTTGCTTCATACCTTCACTACGGTCGCCACTTCCCAAAGGGGAATAAGCCGTTAAGTGAATTCCTTT